>JACZUZ010000078.1 GCA_022572905.1 Candidatus Zixiibacteriota bacterium
TCTCTATTGCTTTTCCAGAGAGAACAGCGTGCGTGCAAACCGCATAAATTTCCTTGGCGCCGCGCGCTTTCATTTCATGAGCCGCTTCGGTTAGCGTTCCGGCGGTGTCAACCATATCGTCGCGGATAATAACGTTACGGCCTTCCACTTCACCAATGATATTCATTACTTCAGCTTCGTTTGGTCGAGGGCGGCGTTTGTCGACAATGACCATTTCGGTGTCAAAATATTCCGCCATGGCGCGAACCATTTTCATCGAGCCGATATCAGGAGTAACAATTACAGGGTCGTCTATTTTAAGATCAAGGGTGGATTGATTTAGCAACCCGCTGGCGTAAAGATGGTCGTGCGGAATATCGAAAAAGCCCTGAATTTGCGCGGCGTGAAGATCCATAGTTATCACTCGATCCGCGCCTGCTGTTGTGATCAGATTTGCCACAAGCTTCGCTCCAATGGCGACTCTTGGTTTGTCTTTCCTGTCCTGACGCGAATATCCATAATACGGGATGACCGCCGTAATTCTACCTGCTGAGGCGCGTCGCGAAGCTTCAATAAGAAGAAGCAACTCCATCATGTGTTCGGCGGGCGGGTTAGTTGGCTGAATTATGAATAAATCAGCGCCGCGCACATTGTCATCAATTTGAACAAACACTTCACCATCGGAAAATTTTCTAACTTCACAAGCGCATAGATCGATACCCAGATAACGAGCGATTTCACTGGCAAGAGGGAGATTTGAATTGCCGGATATTAGTTTGAGATTGGGATTCACTTTTTGGGTTGCCTGGGGGCTTCGGGCCGCCAGATTAAGAGTTGTTTTGCTGGTATTCACGGTATGCTTTCACTGTCGCTCCGTCCGGGAATCGTGTCGAAAATCTGGCTGGGGCGCCAGGATTCGAACCTGGGAATGCGAGATCCAAAATCTCGTGTCTTACCACTTGACGACGCCCCAGTTAAGATTTCTTGAATAATCTGGAGGTGTACGGAGATTGTTTTTCTTTTTCGGTTTTATTCTAGATAGGGAAGGGACACCGGTTTTGCTTCGAACACTTGCCAGCCCCGCTCTCTCAATTTTCCGGTTCCTTCAAGAGACCCGGAAAGCGGGAAGATTCCATAAACCGCTGAACCAGAACCACTTAGTCTTTCAATTTCAGAGCCAAGCTCTTTTAGATTCCTCTTTATTGATCTGATTTCAGAGCCAAGCTCCAACCAATCATTCGGTCTTTCTTGCGGTGGTTCGAACAATTCCTCAAAGTCATTGCCAACCATTTTCAGCCCCTCCAGCATACTCTCCAGAGAGGCGAAGCCCCTAAACTTAGCTTGGGATGGCTGGACTGTCAAGGCTTTCTTGTGTCGTCGCTTAAGTGACCCGTATGCTTGCGCCGTGGAAACGGAGCCAAGCGGCCTCACCACCAGGATTTGGTAATCGGTGGGTAAGTTGATATTCTCGATAATTTCTCCTCTCCCGCTAGCTTGAGCGCTTCCCGCGGAAAAGAAAAAGGGAACATCCGAACCCAGACGGGCCCCCATAGAGTCTAATTCCGACTTCTTTAAGTCTATGCCAAACAATCGATTAATGCCAATCAGAGTCGCGGCCGCGTCGCTAGAGCCGCCGCCCAGTCCCGCTCCGGCGGGGATAATCTTTTCAAGCGAAATTCTCACTTTGGGAATATCCGATTTGAACTTGCGAATAACCCCGACAGCGCGCAACACAAGATTATCCTCCAACGGGGACTGTCCTAATTCGTTTGCGGCAGGCCCGCTAATTTCTAGAATATCCTCGTCGGCGCCAGATGCGGAAATTTCAAGCCTGTCGCAGAGGGAAATTGCCTGAATTAGAGTTTCGATTTCATGATATCCGTCAGCACGCCGGGGTCCGACTTTAAGCGAGAGATTGATTTTGGCGGGCGCGTTTATTCGAATAGTGTCCATACTTCAACTTCGTCTCAAGCGCGAACCCGGTCAAGACCCGTCTCACATATTGGTCTCGCGAACAGGTAATTATCCTGCCCGAATCCGGGAGGAACTTCGGGCGAGTAAAGATCATTATGAAGTAGTGAGAGCCTTCGAGCTTATATTCAGGCAAAATAATTGACTGGCTAAAATCGTCGAAGATGTATAAATAATGCCAAATGAAAGATATCAATTCAGGCGCTATCATTGACTTCTGACATGAAGTCCGGGATACGAAGTCCAAATGAAAGAGATCAATTATCAAGTTCAAGGCTACCGGAAGACGTTGAAACGTCTTACGGTAGCCACCGCACTGACTATGTCGGCGCTCTCCCCCGCTTCATATGGTGGTACGATTGATTTCAAGGTAGTGAAGTTCGATGATAATCTCGTGCGTTTTGAGTCAACCGCAAGGCTCGAATTTGTCGCCGGGGAAACTAAGGACATCAGCGGGGAAATCAGGTTTGATCCACATGATCTCACTGCCGACCTGAGCGGAACGCTCTCTGTGAACCTGAGAACTCTCAAGACCGGGATTGAGCTTCGCGACGAACATATGCGGGAGCGACACCTCCATACTCGCGAATTCCCTCTGGCGAAATTTGACCTGGCCAGCGTTGAAGGACTCCCCAAAGACATCACGATATCAGACTCAGCTCAGGCGGCGACTTTCAAAGGGGAATTCACTATTCACGGTGTAACCCGCGAAATTGAAGCGACAGGAAATATTCGCTACAGTCGGGTAAATTCCGTTCTCGAAAATACGTTTCTCGGTGATTCGTTATTTATCAACGTGAAATTTCAAATACGTCTCGACGATTACGAAATTCCCCGCCCTCGCGCTCTGTTTTTCAAGCTCGCCGAAACAATCGAAATAGAGGTCAACGCCGCTCTGCTGGCTACAGACAAGAGCGCCAGTTGATAACCTCTCTGCACATCCTTTTTTGCCCTCATACACGGAAGTCTATTCGTCGATAACTCTATCGGACAGACTATTGTATATTAGCAAAGGGATATTGGAGCGGGCATGAGCATTTGGATAATTATAGTTGTTTCACTCGCGCTGGTCTTGATTGCCGCGTTAACTGTTCCCGTATATCTGAAATTCCATATCTCTTCAGATAGACGCCTTCTTACAATCAAGTATGGCAGGATTCGGATCAAACGCTTCGGCAGCCTCGACATGGCTTCCGAAATCCCAAAATCGGCTCCAAAACTGGGCGAAGATAAGTCTGAAAAGCCCTCAAAACGGGATTCTTGGACACTATTCCGATTCGAGAAATTGGCTCGATTGAAGAAGTGGGCCGCTCTGGCTCCTCAGATTACGAGACCTGTCGCGAATCTTATCTGGCGAATATTGCGTAATATGAAAGTGGAAAGCCTGCGCGGTGAAGTAGCCGGAGGATTCTCAGACCCCGCGCTGACCGGGATTATGCTGGGTTGGTCGAGCGCAATTCTGGGCGCAGTACCCGCTTTGGGGAGAAATATCTCAATAAAGCCGGATTTTGACGCCGAAAAAATCCACTATGAGGCGTCAGGAATGATTCGTCTTAACCCACTTAAAGTGACCGGATCGTTATTGAGATTTTTGATCGAGGCGCCGTTATTTCGAATAATAAAGCTCACTCTAACAAGAGGCTAAAAGGATTTTGGCCGATCTATTAACAGGAGGTTTTAACCAAAATGGCTAACAATGTCACCGAAATAATCCGCGGAGTTGTGGAAGAGCTAAAGCAAATAGCTCGCACCGAATCTATTGTGGGAGAGCCGATTACGATTGGCAATAAAACTCTCGTTCCTATCGTTCGCATCACCGTTGGCTTTGGAGCCGGTGGGGGTGAAGGAAGCGATGACAAAAGTCGCTCCGGATTTGGCGGAGGGGGTGGCGGAGGAGCCAAAGTTGAACCAGCCGCTTTTATCGTTATGGACGATTCGGGTATTTCGCTACTGCCGGTCAAACCGGGCGCGATAGATTCACTCGTGGAGGCTATTCCTGCGCTGATTGGCAAACTCGGAAAGCTGAAGACTAAGCTGTCCTCCGCCAAAACATCAGAGTCGTCCTCAGAATCGTCATCAGAATCCGAAACTTCTCAAGCGTCAGACGCTGACTCAGAAGACTAGTTATCCGTCATGATCCAGTCGTAATTCTGTCGTAACTCTGCTAAAACATAGGAATTAAGCGGATTTCCAACTCCAATTATCCAATTATTCGCAGAATCCTCGGTTAATATTCTTCTTGCCAGTGATTTTCCGGTATCTCCTACATCGCCAGGGAATCTTGATATAGTATTGTATGCGACCTATATTGGTCTCAGTTAGGCGACTCGCCGGGCTGAATATTTCGAGTTGAAACTTTCGTCCGGGTTGAGTTTTGGTCTGTTCATTTTTTGAACTGTAATGTCGATATAGTGGAAGGAGGATAAGAGAAACCGGTAGTTTCTCTGTCCGCAGCGTTTTATGGGAGTAAACACGATTATTGATTTGATTTCCAGACCGATGATTGCCATGACTGGCCAGCCGGGCGACGCATCCGGCGGATCGTTCATAGCGCAATTTGGAGTCTTTATTCCGATTCTGTTGTTGATGTATCTCCTGATGATACGTCCTCAGCAGAAAAAACAGAAAAAACACAAGAAAATGCTCGAAGAACTAAAGAAGGGAGACCGCATTGTCACTTCGGGTGGATTATTTGGAAACATTTTCGCATTCAACGACCAGCGCGCGTCGGTGATACTGAAAGTCGGTGGTGAAGTTAAACTGGAAGTTCTAAAGAGTTCCATATCCGGTAAGGTTCAGGATTAGTTAAAAATGGTTCGCGCCAGGTTTTGCGAAGATTTAACTTGGTTAAGGAAGGCCCCGGAATTCTAAAAGAAGAAAAAATTGCGGGGTAAGAAAAGCATTGTTTGAAGGAGTAGCGGTGGCTACGAAACCGATCGTCCTATATGGCGACCCGGTATTACGGGAAAAATCAGAGCCGATTGAGAAAATCGACAGCGAGATAAAAAATTTAGTGGCAGACATGATCGCCACTCTAAGGAAAGCTGAAGGGTTGGGGCTGGCTGCCAATCAAGTTGGCGTGGCCAAACGTGTCTTTATAATAGAAACGTCCATGATTGATGGAAGCGACGAAATGCTCGTGTGCATCAACCCTGAGATTACCGAGACCTCCGGTGAGGTGGAGTACGAAGAAGGATGCCTTTCATTCCCGGGCATCTTCGAAAGAGTAACTCGACCCGCGGAAGCTGTCTTGAGAGCTACTGACCTGGATGGAATTAAATTTGAAAGACGAGCCGACGGATTATTTGCTCGAGCGCTATTGCATGAATTAGACCATCTTAATGGAAAGCTTTTTATCGATCATCTTTCATCTCTTTCCCGTCAATTGATTAGCAAAAAACTCAAGAAACTACGTTCAGAAGCCGCGTGAACACATCTGGATAGTTTCGAATTTTCGCTACCGCAAGATATTCCTTCTACATCATTTCGATCACGCTTCGCATATTGGCGAACTTCAACGAGAGTATACTCTCTGTTGAATGTCATATTGATGTAATAGCCAACAGCGCAGAGTGTGAATTAAAGAAATGAGGGGAAGTGAAATTAGTTTACATGGGAACGCCCGAATTTGCCGTGGCGCCGCTTGAGTTCCTCCACAATTCCAGCCATTCGGTTGTCGCTGTGGTCACAGGTCCGGACAAACCTTCGGGTCGTGGCAGAGCGCACAAAGCTACTCCGGTGCGCGAAACAGCTCTGCGGCTCGGTATTACCGCGCTGACTCCTGAATCTCTCAAAGACAGCGCTCTTGTAACGGCTTTGCGAGAGCTGGAGGCGGATATATTCGTAGTGGTGGCGTTTCGGATATTACCCGAAGAGGTTTTCACAATTCCGCCGCATGGCTCTGTCAACCTGCATGCTTCGCTTCTACCGAAATATCGTGGAGCCGCGCCGATAAATTGGGCCCTAATTGAAGGTGAGAAAGAAACCGGATTGAGTGTCTTCCAGCTTAAACGGAAAGTCGATACCGGTGATGTTCTCCTACAGGAGCGAGTCGAAATTAATTCTGCGGATACTTTCACGACGTTATCTGAGCGTATGAGCCGTTTGGCGGGCCCACTTCTCGCGAAATCACTTGACCTGATTGAATCGGGCGGGGCCATCCCTCAGAGACAGGATTCGAGTTTGGCCAGTAAAGCCCCCAAACTCACCCCCGAGCTCTTCAGAATCGACTGGACTAAAGACGCAAACAGCGTAGTAAATCTCATTCGCGGACTGGCCAATATTCCCGGAGCGTATACTATGTTTCGCGGAAAGCGTTTGAAGATACTCGGCGCTGGAGTAGCGGAAAAGTTCAACACTAATGTGGGGTCCGGTAATATCGACATTAGGGATGGAATTCCGTTTGTCGAAGCCAGCGGCGCTACATTTGTGGAACTCAAACGAGTGCAACCGGAAGGCAAGGCGCAGATGAGCGCCTTGGACTTCGTAAATGGATATCGTGTTGAATCACGGGAAAAAGTAGGCGCCCAATAAAATTTGCATTCAAATTGGATTCAAATAGAATTACATGGAAAAGTTTATCAAAGAGCGTTCGCGCTCGAAAAAAGATTTTGATGGAAGTGTCAACAATGAAGTAGCGCTTCCGAAAGGATGGAGAAAAGTTTGAAAAGAGAATTACTGATAAATATCAGCGACTATGAGACCAGAGTGGCTCTTCTTGAGGAAGATCGTCTGGTCGAAATGGTGGTTGAGCGTCCGGACACCGAGCGAATGGTCGGTGATATTTATAAAGGACGAATAAACCGGGTGCTGCCTGGTTTGCAGGCCGCGTTTATTGAAATCGGATGGGAAAAGGCGGCCTTTCTGCACTCGTCCGATATGGGGAGCGCCCGCGAGAGCCAGGAGAGATTCGAAGTCGAATCTGACGCAGATGATGACAGCTCGGTCGAAATTATTAGAAAGAGGCGATACGCGACAATCGAATCGGTGTTGACTGAAGGTCAGGATTTACTTGTTCAGGTAATAAAAGAGCCAATTGGATCAAAAGGGCCGCGGGTTTCAACCGATATTTCCATACCGGGTCGATATCTTGTTCTGGTTCCCGATAGCGACCGGACATTAGTATCCAGAAAAATAAGCGATTGGGGAGAGAGAAAGCGACTGCGCAAAATAGTCTCCTCGATTCGACCCGAAGGTTTCGGCCTTATCTGCCGCACTGAATCGGAAGGAAAAGGAGAAAAAGATTTTCTTCCTGATATTAAGCGCCTGCTCAAAATGTGGCGTCTCCTGCAACGCAGCGCCGAAAGAAGCGAAGCTCCCGCTTTGATTCACAAAGAAGAAAAACTGACAACATCAGTAGTGCGCGATATTTTCAACGATTCTGTCGACAGATGTTTGGTCGATGACCGTCGGGAGTACCGCAGGCTAGCCGCCTACGCTCGCCAGGTTGCGCCGCACTTGAAAGATAGAATAGAGTTCCACAAGGGTGACACTCCGTTGTTTGATCTCTATAACCTTGAACCTGAAATAGAAAAAATGCTCGAGGATGAGATGAAAAAACAAGAGATAAACAGCAAGATTCAGAAAATAATCCTTTCTCTGCAGAATTTGAGAGGAAAACCCTTTTTGATTGGGACTATTTTTATATCGATGTTTGGTCTTTTGAATGTTCAGATAGATCTTTCTGAAATGAAGATTACAGAATTTGAGAAAAAATCCTTATTCGA
>JACZUZ010000079.1 GCA_022572905.1 Candidatus Zixiibacteriota bacterium
TCTCTCCTGATAAGTGGTTGTAAAGTTTGGTTTGTGTCCTATTTACTTTCGAACTACCGGCCAATGTATGGCAGTCGAAGCCACGAATAAAGATAAATCGGGTCGGAATTTTTTTCCTGGAACCCCCACCCAATGCAGTTCGTTTCACTATCGGGCTGTAAGAATGCGGGAGAAATGGCCGATAATGTAATATGGAGGGAGAGAACGCGATTGAGCGGACTCTCCAGTGAGACAGATAACTGATTGCATAACAGGCGGTTACTCCTCAAGCGGAGACTCGTGGGTTTGCTCGGCCCGAAAATTGCGCTGTTAGGCATTGTCAGGAACTGCTTGACAGAATCTCCCCGGAGAGGTATTTTCTCTCTAGAGGCTGTAACTAACTGAAGGAGAACGTATAAGGCCAAAAAGCTAATTGTAGAACCGTCCGATCCAACCCGCTAGTCCAGCGGTACGGTCGCGGCTCTTGGTTTGTAGATTTTTTTCACGGCGGCAATAGACCGCCGAACCGAGAGGCCCGAAAGAGTCGGGCGGGGGAATCAACCGTTTTCGCGGTTCTCGAGTTTAAGGCCTTATGCTAAAAGCAGTCTCAAAAAGCCCCGTTGTGGGCAATCCGGAAATCACGCTCTCAGACGCGTTTCTTTTCACGAGATATTTCTCGAAACATCTTAGCGTCACGCGTGATATTTTTGTATCTACCTCAAACGCTCGATCTCGATTCATAGATTTCAACGCATCAACTATCGCGCTTGTCTTTTGCTTGTTGTTGTCTATGACAGGCAATATCCACGCGGCAATTCCGGGGATTTTTATCAAGAACGCCGATCAGAACGGTGTGAGTTTCGATTATGTTCTCTCGGCGCGCAATAGTAAGCGCGGTGGCAAGTCGAACGCGGAGACATTCCTGGTGGAAGTACCGCGCAACATGGTCGCAACAATTGCAACAGTTTCACCGGCTGGCGCATTCGCAAAACTGGGAGTGACAAAATTTTCGCGCGGGCATAAGTTCACATTGATTACGCTTCGCCCGGGAGCGGATACTGTGTCAGTGAGAGTTGATTTCATTCGTCAGAGTGTAAGCAGGAACTCGTTGAACACAGTATCGAACACAGTCTCGCGCGAACCACGCGCCGTGGCCGCAGGTTATATGAATAAAATTTTCGCGGCAACGGTTATCAATTACGACAACTCAAAGGCCTGGTCAACACAGCTGGGGAGCTTGAGCCAGGACGATTTTGATAAAACTTCAACATCTCAGGTAGATGCTCCTCTCACAGCCCTTGCAGGGTCCGCAGGGTTTGCCACCCCCGCCGGGGGTCCATTTGGCGTTACGACGGATTGGTACAAGATGATTGTCCGTGAAAATGGATTAACGCGGGTTAACGGAACCGACCTGGCCAACGCCGGTTTAGGGTCGGGATTCAGCTCGTCGTCCTTGAGGATTTTTTATGGCGGCGGACTGCCATTGCCGGTTCTGAATTCGACACCCCGACCGGATTTTGCCGAGATAGCGATTCTGGTCTTCGACGGTGGCGACGGAACGTTCGATGCGGGTGATTATTTGCTCTTTTACGGAGAGGCGTTAAGTCGCTGGCGCTATCCGGACGACAGCGCTCCGGTTTTCGTGCGCAATATTTACAGCGCTGACAACGCTTACTGGCTGACAATCGCAGGAAGTTTTTCCGGTGCGGCGCTTCGTATTAGCCAGATCAGCGGCGCGCCCACGGGAGCGCAAACGATTACTCAGTCGCGCAGAAGAATTCGTCTTGAAAGCGATGTGTTATTAAGCAAAGACGCAAACGGAGATGTTTTCGATTACTACAACTGGTACTGGAAAGATGACACAGTTCATACAGCGTCTGCCTTCACGCCTTCGGGAATTGCGGACCCCACGATTGACGACACTACCAAGATTCTTGTACGCGCAGTCGCGGGTAGTCAGTTTATGACTATCAACGGAACTCTGGCGACTACAGTAAACAATTTCTCTCAGCATTTCTGGTCATTCAAAGCGCCAGCGCCACTGAGTTCTATCTCAAATCTCTTTTTCAGGCAATCAAAATTCTTTGGCAGCGGACCCTATTTTGACTATGTCGAGATCGATTATCTGGCCAGGCTTGAAGCCAGCCAATCGGAGTTGGACATTTCACTTGCTGGTGAAAGTGGGAGGCGAGAATTGATCTCCACCGGTTTCGCGCAAGCCCCATTGACTTTCAATCTCAACGATCCGCACAATCCGATACAAATTACAGGTGGCCAACTTATTTCAGGCGAATGGCGTTTTGAAGCCGATCTGTTTGCAACAGAGGCGAATAGATTCTATATCGCGGCGTTGGCGACAGCAAACTCTCCGCTGAGCGTTACCGCGCAAAGTGTGACCGATCTGCGAGGAGATTCTTTGACTCAGGTGGATTATTTCGTAATCGCGCCACGGATTTGGGAAGGAAGGTTACAGAGGTATATTGATTATCGAAGCGTCCGGTCCGGGGTTGCTACAAGATTTGTAGCTGTAGAAGATATTTACGAGCAGTTTTCGGCGGGAGTGTATAATCCAACTGCGATCAGAGATTTCCTGAAATCAGCCTATGAAACGTTTCCGTCGCCGCCACCCTCCACGGTGTTGTTTGTTGGCGATGGGAGCTACGATCATCGCGATGTTCTGGGAACCGGAACTCCCAATCTTGTACCTCCACATACGACGATTGTTGACGGCGGTCTGACGTCGGACGATGAGTATGTTTATTTTGGCAATCTGTTCTTTCTCGATAGCGACAATAACGATATCCCCGATTCGGTATTTGGCGTCGATATGGCGCCCGCGCGCTGGCCGATTCGTACTACGACCGATCTTGAACGAGTCATAGATAAAATCATCACATATGAAACCGATCCCCAATTCGGTGAATGGCGTTCGAATGTAATTTTACTCGCCGATGACGAATTTGGCGAATTTATCACTGAAGCTGTGCATGTAACCCAGACAGAGGACTTGGAGCAAAATCATCTTCCGGGGCGATTCTTGAGAGATAAGATTTATCTCTGGGATTTCCCGCGAAGTTCTTTGGGACGGCGTCCCGACGTTAACGACGCTATTGTGAGAACTATCAACGAAGGCGCTTTGATTTTCAACTTCGTTGGACATGGCAACCCTTCGCTGTTTGCGCATGAACGAGTGTTTACTCGTCAGTCTGATGTTGGCCGTCTTACCAATGGTCGCAAGACACCTCTTGTATTCACCGCGTCATGCTCCATTGGCTTCTATGATTCGCCCAGCGACGAAGGAATGGCCGAAGAATTATTTCGTATGGACGGAGGAGCGATTGCCGTCGTAAGCGCGACAAGACTAGTATTCTCTTCGGCAAACGCGCTTTTCAATCGAGTCGCTTACGATCATATCTTTGGCCCGCTGGACTTGTCGGTTTGCCAGGCAGTTTATGCGGCCAAGCTGACTCGCGAGACTTCATCGGGAACGGTTAGCAATGATCGACGCTACGTGTTCTTCGGCGATCCGTACTTGCGCTTGAGCGCTCCTGCGCGCCAAGTCAACTTCACCGATTTGCCTGATAGCCTGGTGGCTCTTTCTCCCGCTCGTGTCAGTGGTTATGTAGTCAATCAAACCAATGATACGCTTGCCGTAAATGGGGTTGCGTCGATTACTGTTTATGATTCGAAATCATCACGGAGCCATGACGTGCTTAACGGAGCGGGCGATGTTGTCACAACCGTTTCATACGAATTGACTGGACCGATAATTTTTCGTGGCTCCGCTCCGGTCACACAGGGAGTGTTTTCATTTGAATTTATTCCGCCGCTGGATGTTAAGTTTGGTGAGAACGGCGCCAGGATTTCTGTTTATGTGAACCTTGATACTACCGACGGACTGGGAGTTAAGGATTCTGTGCGAGTCGGCTCTGTTATTACACCAACAAACGACGTCGAGGGTCCCCAGATAACATTGAGATTGCCTGATAGAACTGAATTTGAAGACGGCGATCCGATCTCAGCCGATGAAAAAATAGAATTTCTGGTGAGTGATACATCGGGCGTTAACCTGACTTCGGGGTTGGGCCACGCGATAACGCTCACTATCGACAATAATCCGGCTACGCAAATTAATCTAACAAGTTCGTTTCTCTACGATGAGGGAAGTTTTCGAGCTGGGACAGTTTTTCATACGCTCTCAGAATTAACCCCCGGAGAGCATAGATTCAAATTTAAGGCCTGGGATAATGCGAACAATTCTTCATCAATAGAATTTACTGCGGAAGTTGTAGAGTCAACGGAGTTCGAAATAGTTGATTTGTTGAATTATCCTAACCCGATGAATGATCGCACCGGATTTTATTTCGAGCTACGCTCTCCCGCCAGTGAAATGACACTCAAAATTTTTACGCTGTCCGGCAAACGAATTCAGGAAATGACTGAATTCAATCTGCCACAGGGCTACAATTCAAATGTTTTCACCTGGGACGGACGTGATCTCGACGGAGATCGGGTCGCCACGGGTGTCTACTTGTATAAAGCGACAGCTTACCCCTCGGGTGGCGGTAAGCCGTTTGAACAATTCGGAAAAATAGTTGTTGAAAATCTACCCTAAGAAACTGGAGGCATTTAATGAATTCAACAAAAACTTATCGACCAGGTCGTAAGAGACTCTTACGCAAGAAGTCTCTGGCGCTCATTACGTCGGGACTGCTATTGTCTCTGATTGCCGTTGAGGCGAACGCGGTATCTACTGCTGCCGTGCTATATCTTCGTATAGCCGCCGGCGCCAGACCGTCGGGAATGGGTCAGGCATATATTGCCGTAGCCGATGACGCCACAGCAAGCCATTGGAACCCGGCCGGATTGGGAGCGCCACCGTTGACCGCTACCTGGCGAACCGTGACGATACCCGAGAAGTATCAGCCGATTCAAACTTTTGTCAGTTACCGGGGGCCGGCATCGTCATCCGGTTTGTCCGGTTACGAAGTATGGGCGCTGACCCCTCTGGGTCTGGTGCGTTATGATGGCTCGAAATGGCTGGAACATATCGAATACTTTGCGGAGTCTGATGAGACGGTCGAATCTATCGTTCGCAAATACACTCAGGTGAAAGATGATGAAAAGCTGGCGGCGCTGATGTCCAAAGTCGCCGACTACAACGGTCAGAAGTCTCGTGATTACATCGATGAACTTGAGACGCGTATTCTTTCGGCTCTTCCGGAGGGAAACAAAGAAAACGAACGAATCAAGAACAGCTTCGTTACTTTGAGAAAGGCATACAATCAGATTCTGGTAAACTGGAACGCTGTAGATAAATTGGAAGACAGATTCGCCGACGCGATGAAGGACAAAAATCTGTCGCAGAAAGAAATCGATCGTATCAGCGTCGCTCTTGAGAAATCAGTTCTCCATTACACCCCCGAAAAAATCCATCTTCCGCTGAATATCCTTTTTTCTGGCGAATTGACATCTCTGGAGGCCGACGGGCGTCTGGCCTGGGTAGGTACAACCGACGGACTATTCAGATTCGATGGTCGTGGTTGGGTCGAATATCGCAAGTCCAAACCCGTGGCCGAAGGGGAAGAAGTGATTCCGTCTCTTCCCTCCAATAATATCATCTGCATGGAGATCACGGATAGCAGGCTGTATGTAGGAACCGATCAGGGTATGGCCGCTTATTTTGGAATAAGCTGGAATGAGTTTGGTATTGACGATGGTTTGCCGACCGGCAGAGTAAGCGCTATTTCAATAGTCACCCAGACCGAGGGCTGGGCGGTCGTAGATAATGACATTTACAAACTCAAAGATGGCAAGTGGAAAAACTACACCGATTACACTGTCGGCATCGATGAAACTCCTGAAGTAATCGCCGATAATTTCGCCATCTACGGCACAGACCTGGAAAAGAAAAAATATCTGGCGAAACTCAAAGAGTTAAACACACCACTAATTATGGATGTCGAAGGTCCAACAGGCCCCGATATCCCAGATGCGAGTTTTTACGAACCAAACGTTGATACTAATGCCGAAGAAAATTCACCGGCAAAGAGCGCAATATCCGCGCACGAACTTGCAGGCGGAACCGGAGAGGATTCGAGCGTTGAAGAAACTACAGATCTGGCTACAACAGAAAACGAAGGGTCTGGAGAAGAGTCTGGAGAATCTGCGCCAACAGCGGAGCCGAAGAAAGACAGCGAACCAGCATTTGGGTTCAGCCTGGGAGATGTAATCAAGGCGCCGATTGTAGCGGATATTAAAGGCGATGTGACTACGATATATTCGGATGGCAAGACTCTCTGGGTCGGGACTGAGCAGGGACTCCTTTCATACGATGGCAAGAAGTGGAAAAGATATGGATATAAGCCATATACTGCGAGAGCGTCAATGACTGTCACTGAGATTGCCCTGGAACTTACGAAAGGCGACAGCGCAAGCGCTCTGGCTGTTGCGGACGGAATTCGCCGTCAAAATGATCTCTATGCCGAAAATGGTTTCCCATCTGACAGGGTTGAAGAAGGAGCCACTGTTTGGGTTTACCGCAATATCGCCGGTTCGAGAATTAATGATATTGGGGAAGTCAACGGTAAGGTCTTCATAGCCAGCGAAGGCGGCGCTCTTAAATTCGACGGAGAAAATCTCAGTAGGTTTAATGAGTCCGGTCTGGGGAATTCAAGCGTCGTTGGGGTCTCGGACGCAGATGATCGTCTTTGGTTCTCAACTGACAAACAGGTTAAGTATCTGCGTGAACCTAAGGCAAATGCGACTCTGATGTATACGAAATGGCTGCCGGAACTTGCTGACGATTTGGGATACTTCTATGGATCATACGCGCAACAGATTGGCGGAGCAGGTACGTTCAGCGCAAGTATCAGCTACTTCTCATACGGCTCCATCACCAGAACCGGAGAAACGAGCGCCGACCCTATCGGTGAGGAGACGCCATACGATGTCGCCCTTTCTTTGTCCTACGGATTTCCGATTTCAGAGAAAACCTCCCTTGGATTCGGCGTGAAAGGATTGATTTCACATCTGGCTAGCCAGGGAGCGGGAGCGGAAACAGGTAGTGGTGACGCTACTGGATTCGCTCTGGACTTTGGATTGCTGCATCGCTTTAGCGATCGCCTCGCGTTTGGAGCGGCCTTGACGAATCTTGGCCCCAAAGTGTCATATATCGACGCCCAACAAGCCGATAATCTTCCTATAAACCTCGGACTAGGTATGTCATGGAAGCCGATCAAGACAGAGCTTCTGCAGTTCATGACAATTGCCGATGTAAACCAGATTCTGGTTGAGAATAAACTTGAGCTGATTGTTAGTGGCGGTGGAGAACTGAGCTACGCCGACCTCGTTGCTTTCCGCGCCGGATACCATAGCGACAACGCCGGTGACCTTCACTATCTTACTTTTGGAATCGGGTTAACACTCAAATCTCAGAGAGTTGATTTTGCGTATATCCCATCCAGCGATGGCGTCGCTCTCGCGAACACTCTCATAACCTCGGCCTCGTTCACATTCTAAGGAGAAATACTAGAAGGTAACACCCGAATCCATTTGAGCCGCTTTCGCTCAACTAAGGAAAACACGATTGATCGGTGGGTCTGAATGTCAGGCCCGCCGATCTCTCTCAATCAGCGAATCCGTTAGATTACCAAAC
>JACZUZ010000080.1 GCA_022572905.1 Candidatus Zixiibacteriota bacterium
AGAATGGTCCGCCGGGCTAGTTCCCATTGGGTAAGCCTGGGCTTCTATTCAATGTGCTCTTCGCAGGGAAAAGCATGCCGTTCGTAGATGACCATGCCTGAATGTCAGGACGAATCGCGGTCGTTGAAACTGGCTGATATTGCTAACCCGATCTCACCTCTTTAAGAAGAATTCAAGTTAACTATTAGGCGTTATTTTGTGATAACAGTTGGAGACGAATTCGAATCAAATTATCTTTAGGCGCAGGCAAAAAGTCTCCTGCCAGGAGTGACCTGCTATGAAATCCTTGTTGACGCAAGCTATATCCAATACGGTAGTTGTAGCGGGCGGTTAGCTCAGTTGGTTAGAGCGTCTGCTTTACACGCAGGATGTCACTGGTTCGAATCCAGTACCGCCCATTTTTTCCGATATGCTGAAATGATATCATTGGCCAATTGCCCTCCGGGGCGATTTTGGCTATATTCGCACCGCCTGCCGTCCTCTGGTGGGTGACCGGGGTCGTAGTTCAGTTGGTTAGAACGCCTGCCTGTCACGCAGGAGGTCGCGAGTTCGAGTCTCGTCGACCCCGCTTTTTTGACTTGCGTAACACACTATAATTTAATAGATTACGTCATTGGCCACAAGATCATTGGCTGATTTGACGTGGATTTGACACAACATTTGTCGTTAACCGAGTCACCAATATGGGCACGATACGCAAGATTGGAAGAAACTGGCAGGTCGACGCTTGTCGAAAAGGAGTCAGAGTCCGAAAAATCGTTGGCCCGAGCAAACGAGTGGCCCAGGACGTACTTTCAGAGCTTGAAGGGCGACTTGTTCGAGAAGAGTACGGTTTGTCAAAGTCGGATGCATCAATATCTCAGGTATTCGACCGCTTCTTGTCCTACGCCAAAAACAACCTCGCACTGATGACCGTCAAGAGGTATTCAAATGTAATCGACCGCTTCCATGAGTTTCTTGCAGCGAATAAAGACCTCAAATTATGTTCTCATCTCAACATGGGTGTGATCGAATCTTACCGCCAATTTCGTCTTTCCTCAACACATCCACCGAAAACGAAGAGCATGAATTTTGAGCTTAAGGCACTTCGCACGTTTTTCAATTATGCGATGAAATGGAAACTGATAAGAGAAAACCCAACCACCGGTATTCGGTTCCAGCGCGTGACCGATGCGAAGGCGTTGCGTTTTCTCTCCAAAGAAGAAATAAGTCTCTTGCTCGATCACTGCGATGATGATATACGAGCCATACTTCTTGGATATCTCTATACAGGAATGAGAAAAGGCGAGTTGGAACATCTGACTTGGGATGATGTAGACTTTGAGTCTGATCGAATTTTTATTCGCCACAAGGCTGAATGGAATCCGAAAACTTCCGAACGTGACATTCCAATTAACTTACGATTGAAAGCATGTCTGTTAAGACTTCGAGAGCGCAGAAAACATCCTCTTTATGTGTTTTCAGATCGCGGAAAACCGGTGTTTGAAACGAATTTCAGGAAAAAATTGGGAAGAATCTCCCGGAACGCAGGAATAATTGGTTTAACCAGTATTCATTCTCTGCGGCACACATTCGGAAGTATGTTGGTAAGGAACGGTGTAGCATTGCCAGTTGTGCAGCGTCTACTCGGACATTCAGATATTCGAACGACAATGATTTATGTTCATACAACAGATGATCAGCACAAGCAAGCGCTTGAACAATTGGACTTCGTTTCCTCTGGATGACCTGAAGTGAATAGATTCAGATATTTCATATACGAGGCTTTCTTCTCGTTCTTCCTTTGGATTCCCGGAGTTCAAGCCACCTAACTAATGAGCTTCTGCGAAATCGGATTAGTCTCCCCAGCTTGACAGTTGGAATGAATCCCATGTGAGTCCAACTATAAACCGTACTTAGTTTAACACAGAGCATTTCCGCGACTTGTTGAGGTGTCATCAGTGAATCGTTCATTTTGGCGTGTACCATAAAGGTGTGTCGGCGACCAACAATCGATCATTCGGCTTCAATTCGGTAAACTCATTTTGATTCAGGGTCCGCCAAACGATTCCCTCACGTATGAAGGTGGGGTTCTTGCCTATTGATTCGACACAAAGTGAGTTACGGATTTTCCTGACTACCAAGTGTTGCCTGCTTATGCGATTACTTCCGCCTAGTTCCTTCCGGCCGAGAATTGTCGTGAAGCCATCGACTCGAATTTCAGCGCCGTTCTCCAGTCTCAGAATAGACACGTTCACCCGATGGCCAAACGGGCATTCTGTTCTTGATATGTATGAGACATATGGTACTTGGCATTCCGAACAGATTAACAGATTTTTTGTGGCGTTTTCCAGTGCGGGGACCCAACTCTCAATCGATGGCCTCTTGTTAGGTGTTTGTGAAAGAGCGTCTCTAAAAAGCTCAACCAGCTCTGGACTGAGGCTTCTTGCTGGATACCCATGTGGATTCTTTGGAGCATTCAGATTACCAGGATCATACTTCCATTCTTGAGACATTGACTTTTCAATCTCTTCAACTGTCTGATCGAATCCAGCAATTGGATGAAAACTTAAGAGGATCTCATGTAACAAAACTCCTAACGAATACAGATCACTTTCGCGCGTCGGATGAATGGAGCGCTTCATTCCAATACATTTCCTTAGTTCTGGAGCAATGTATAGTGTCATCCCAATCATTTTCGGTCTTGGAACGCCCTTAGCCGTAAAGTTGTCAAGATCAATCATGAACAATCGGATACCGTTGATATCTCGTCTGATTATGAAGTTTTGCGTTTGTAAATCACCGTGTACAATTCCTGCATCTGTGATCTTAATTATGAGAACTAGAATTTGAAGAGCAACTTCGAACGCTTCGCCGAAAGAAAGACTGGCGTTCTCAAGCGCCTCAAGAAGGGATTCACCACCGACAAACGGGGCCACATGACCCACAAGACCGTTTTTTGTCACTGTATCAAATGGCGCACAGATGGCTGGATCAAGCTGATCAAGTTTGAGTTTTGTCAGATGTTTGATTCTCTTCTTCGTCTGCTCTGTAGCCTGGGACTTATGGAAGAGTTTGAGCGCAACCGGATGACTCTGGCCTTGTAAGGTGGCGCGGTAAACTTCCGCCTGTCCACCTTCGCCGATAAACGAATCAACTCGCAGAGTTCGCCCACTATCAGTGATGATGTGCGTAGAGGGGGAGAGCTGGCGGCGCATCCTCAACTCCTAACTCCGTATGAATTGACGCTGGAGATTCAGCGGTACCAGATGTACTACATTGGTTACCTATAATACCAAGGGAGACATTGTCATTGCAGATATAACCTTGCTTGTCTTTTTGAACGGCGAGCATTTTCACGGCTTCATAACTTACTGACTGAAGGTCGCCTTGATTTGCGTGGATCATGCTCACTAGCTGTTCAATAAATTCGGGCGGTATCATCGATGGGGCTTCGCAAACAATACGATCTGCGATTCCATCGGTCATGGCGATAATCAAATCGCTCTCTGTACGCTGAATTATTCTTGTTCGAAGATTGCCATGAGGGGTTGGACCGAGAGAAGAGCTTATCAGGTTTAAGTTTCCCGGAACTGCCTTGTGCGGTATTAGAACCGCCTCACAATGTGCTGGAGACTTGTAATGATAAACACCCCCATCTCCAATGTATGTCAATACTGCATGAGACTTATTTGCAATGACAATAATTAATGTGGTTCGCAGACCGGTAGTGAGGACATTTAGTTTGTCACCAATGGCGCTGAGTTGCAATCCCGCTTCAAAGACGGCTCTTTTACTCAACTCTTGAATCTCGTTTGCGGTCATCCTCGCCTCCAGTCCACGCAAGATCACCTGGCTCGATTCAAAAGTGGCGATGTATGAGGCGTATTTTCCGTGGGTTAGTCCGCCGATCCCGTCAGCTATTAAGAGAATCTGATACCCTTTGTGGTTGAAAGCTACACCGTAATCTTGGTTATCTGAGCGCACATTGCCCTTCGCAGTAGCGAATCCGATATTCCAAGGGGCTCCACTTACGTGGGGTTTGTCATCAGTAGCGTGATTTGAATTTCTTCCATTTGTAATGATTTCTAGGAATTCTTCTGGCGTCGGTGGCTCTCCCAATCGAAATCTCGATACCATACCGCCGTTCTGTGAAATTTTCATATTCATTCCTGCATCCTCCTTAAGTAAAATTCGCGCATATTTGATGTGCTAGCGACCAATCTCACCCAACGGTTGTGTGGCGTCTTCACCTCTCATCATTGTTGTTGTCAGAGTGTCGCCTACGGCAGCCATGAAAGCTCTCAGGTCTTTTCCATCCTGACAGCGATAGCAGTGCTCAGGTGTGGTGGCTATCTCTCTCAAGAGATTTTCATCTGCGTCGCTACCAAAGGCTACGGTGATAAGATCAGCAATGACTTTCAGTTCTTCCGCCGCCTTATGTGGTTTAGGACCTTCGTTGTGGCAACCGTCGCTAAACAGAATCACGACTGGTTTCAGAAAACGTTCTTTACTGTCGATCGGATCTGGAGTGTCTTCCAGAAGTTTCCGGGCTTTCTTCAGTCCTGCAGTGATGTTAGTATTGATCCGAGTCTCAATATCCTCAAGTGTTCCTTCCAGCTCGGTCGCCTTGGCGAAAGGGGCAACAATCGTGGCATCATCAGAATAATCAATGACCGCTACATAGAAACCGTCTTTGTTCTCTGGTTTTGCCAACTCCGCAAGGAAGTTCTGAGTAGCTCTACTTGCATCTCTGGCTTTATTGTTTTCAGACATAGAGTTCGAAGCGTCACGGACAAAAATAGCGCGCTGTCGAGTCAGGCTCGTGATTACATCCGGTCGTTTCAAGCCGGTAAGACTAAAGCCCTCAGCGTTTGTGTTAGTGTCGGGTTCCATAATGGACCTCCATAATTTTGATTGTTGATTGATGACCCATAGTGGATCAGTTAATTCTCATGTAATATTCTAAATCCAAACACTATGAACGTTAGAACAATCCCCCAAAGTAGCGTACCCTTGACAGCTGCATAGTGACACGAAGTTCTTGTGATCCAAATTGCATCCGGACCGGGGATAATTGTATTAATGTCAACCCATGAAACCCACAACGGATAGGTCAAGAGCGCAAGAAGTAAGGCAATCCGATGCCAGTGAATGAGAAAGGTCCGTCCGGGTGGAGCATCTACATCATGAATCTCTGTGTCGCTCGGCTGAAGCTGAAGCAATTTGTAAATGTAATAAGAGGCGATGCCCAAGAAGAATAATCGCACAAAGGTCGCCAAACCAGAGCAGTCAAGGCAGAATGGGAGCGCCTCCCCGAGACCAATATCCGTGGGGCCACATCGATCGAACCAAATCCAACAAAGTCTACATCCCAGAAACAGGGTGATGATGTTCATAGCTTTCATATACATATCTCCATAAACTCTATTATATCTCCAGCGAGGACTACACAAACAGGGCGTGAAAGCCTGGCCGCGCTATTCATCTCACTTATGGCGCGCTGTAACGGTTCTTTCATTTTGCGCTCTGTCACCGCAATTATGATTTCAGTTGGTAAAGGATCACCATCCAGGTTCTTCTCGATGTTTGTGAGTTCTTTCTGGATTGGCCAACTGGCGCAGACTTCGATATAGAAAATAGAGTCATCCTTGCTGAGCTGAAGATCCACCAGTTTGCCATTATTCGGACGCTGGTATTCGATCTCTCCTCGATATCCGCGCCGTGTATATGTATGTTTGATTCGGTGGACAACGAACTTATGTTTGTAGCCACCTTTTGAGGGCCATTGAGGGCGTTTCTGTTCAAGCCGCTCGTAGCCCTTATCTGTAATCTCCCACAAACACACGTTGGTCTTGGCGCGCGGCAAAAGGTGTTTTACGATGAGCTCGTGTCGTATCGCTTCATCTTCAGCCTCAAGAATCGATGCGCCACCAGTCACACGGGCTAGGTATGCCGCCTCATGGCGAAAGAGAAACGGAGGTTTGTGTTCACTTTGTCTTTGCATGATGCGTAAGGCATTCTGAATTTGTTTGTTTACTTTACTGAACCCGTCGAACTCAGACATCGGTTCTGGTTGCGGTTTTTCTCGAAACTCCAACGGACGCTCAGATTCGTTTTCAAGAACCACAGAAGAATTTCTACCTGTGGATATTTCGCGTCGCTGCGCTGCTGTATTATCCCCAAAGAGCGTCTGTCGTGATTTCTGTGAAAGTTCACGGATTTCTCTTGCAGTTAAGTGTTTAGTCATTCTGCTGGCCTATCGATTTGAACACTGAAGGGATGCGGATAGCGAATATCTTTCACAATCGCTGAGCCGGGTTGACCGATTGTTCTCATGAATTCCCGTTGGGCTCGATTGAGACCTACGGCTGAGCCAAAGGCCTCATAGTCAGCGCCGTGTCCGAAACCCCCAACTCCGACTTTGATAGCCGTATTGGCGAAAATCTCGTCTGCGAGATTCATTGACTGGCTGGCGAAAATCACGCCAATTCCGAACGCCCTGGCCTGCTGGAAATAATCAAGCAGTAGCGCTGTCTTCTTGGTTCCCGTCCTGGGAAAAATCGGTGAGGCTTCATCAATAACAATAAGCCTCCTCAAACTGCGCGAATGAAGGTTGTTACAGATCCGGTATAGCAGCTCTTTAGCGAAGTTTACGGCTATGCAAAAATTCTGATGGGAAACCGACAATCCAGCGAGGCTTAGAGCCCAGCTGTGTTTGTTGAGAGCTTGCCAATGAGACCGCCCTGTTGAACTGGAAGCGTTTCCAAGAATTGAAGAGAGTACGCGAAGTTGATGTCCGACTCTCATCAGTGAGTCCCTTGTTGTTCCACGAGATTGTTCAGCTCTCGCTACGAGCCGTGAAGCAAAGTGTACAAGCGTGAGATTATCATTGTCGTTGATTGCATTGCATAGTGTTTCTGTAATCAGTATTTGTCCGGCGATACGTGTTTCGAGTTGTGTCGCTATGATTTCTCCAATAATATTTGAATAGATTCTAGCGCTAACACCATCTGGCAGGGCACATATAAAATCTGGATAATCATCCGCGAGTAAGTAAGCTATGCCGTTGTCTTGTGCGAATTTCGGAAAATCCTGCTTGCGATCCAGAATCGTCACTTTTGAATCTGGAAATTTTAGTAGCTGACGGATGATTGACTTGATAATAGTTGTTTTCCCACCTCCAGTTCTACCCACGCAACAAAAATGTTCTGTAAGAGCCTCCTGGTGAATTCCCCAGCAGGTGTTAGAATGGCGCACCTTACCCAGCATGATAGGCCCAGTGACGGAGTTCGGATGTGTGGGGTTTGTTCGGCGGAATGGATCAGGATGAAGAATGTCTTCCACATCCATAGAGCGGATTCGTCCTTGAACAAATTGTGCGCACTCGATGTCGTATGGATCTATTGACAGTTGTTCTATGGCTGATTTGATAAGGGGTTCTGAGATCAATCCGCGCTTTGCGCATTCCGGACAGACGGTCAAATCGTCCCATCGCTTTGAGCATTGACGACAGACCACTTGCGAGCCATGTTGACATATCATTAGCATCTCTTTTGTCAGGAATTCCTGGCATGTCTGGCATTGAGCCACAATGTCACAAGACTGATGCGCTACTATGCCTTTCTGCGCTGAC
>JACZUZ010000081.1 GCA_022572905.1 Candidatus Zixiibacteriota bacterium
TGGCGCCGCAGTCCTGAGACTCCATATAAAAAAGATCATTGTCATTCTGGCCGGAGATCAAACCATTGTATCTATCCAGCGACGCGCCAAACTCGGAGCCATCGCCGCGCCCGCCGCTCCAGGCGATACCGACTTTTTGCGATTGGCGCGAGGCGGTGATAGCCGGAGACAAAAATCCTCCAAGACCGAATCTATAGCCGTCGATCCAGTTGGAATCGCTAAACTGTGTGCCTTGCGAAGTCGTGACAGTGCGGCGGACATACATATAGTAACCGGAGTTTCCATCGTCATGAATAACAAGATGGACTACCTTGCCGCAGGTGGCGTCATGGGTGGCCGCCACGCGCGGCCAAGCGAAGTAGGTTCCACCGATACTTAACGAATCCCCCCAGAGAGATTCCGGAACTAATCCCCCGGAAACCATTTCGGCGAAATCCACCAGACATGGTATATCGTTGTGGAATGCAAACGGGTAGAATTTTCCGGGGAACGAATAGGCTGGGTCATTATGATGAGCGAGCACGGCCCGTCCATCCTCAAAAGCGTCCTGCGTAAGCGAGAACGCTCTATGCGGTGGAACTAGTCCGCATCCTATGTAAATTCCGAAACCAGACGCCTCAGAAAGACTGCCGAGAGCCGCATCGTATGTATTCGCGCTTACGCAAAGCCCTGCTACAGCTGAATTATTGTCCTGTCCATTCCAACCAAAATAAATGCAATGATCCGTCCCTCGTGTGGCGATCTGGCGGTTCATTGAGCCAGTCTGTTGGATATCATAATAGGTCAGCCCAATCTGAAGGCCCACACCAGTCGCCACACTGGGCGGGAGCTGGCCCTCGGCAAGAATAGCGTCAGAAGACAACGCCTGAGCCGATCCAACACCTGCCGCCATGCCGATCTCTCTGGGATTGATATAGCGCCGGGTATTGACTAATTCTCGCCAGACCAACACTTCCGCGTCTCTGTCAATGGCGAGAGATACAGGCGCAAGAAAGCCTATGGATAGCAGTAGCAGGACAATAAGTTTGGCGCTGTTTTGAGGTAGTTTTCTCGTGGTCACCAAGAATCCCTCCCACACACCGGTTTTCACCGGCAGTACGCGGACGCAACCCGTAAAGGTACCGTCCGCAGGTTGGCCCCCTTCAGAGTGTCCCAATGAGCGACGAAAAAAGGGAGCCCCGCGCATCGCCATAGCAGGCATCATCTCTGCATTATGGCTCTTCATTACAATCATGCAGCAATGCAATATGCGCAATCAAGTTTTAGCGTTCTCAGATCCGGGGTGGAGGGCCGGTGAGTAGCCCGTCCGTGGGTCAAAGCAAAAGACAATAAGAATCTATACGCCAGGGGCGATTAAAGCAAGGAATAAAATCCGGAAGCGCTCCGGGGCGTTCATGAACGTGCCGACTATCAAGAACTTAAGAGACCGCGCAATTTTTGCGCCGTGGCGGGGGCGTGTCCGGCGTAGTGATTATTGATATAGGCGAGAGTGTTTATGTTGCGCTCGGAGATACGCCCGATCAGCCCCGCCCAACGTTCAAGCGATTCGCTATGGTCTATTACTTCCTTTTCCCAACTGGTTGTGATCTCTTCTATTTTCTTGCGATCGCCCAACAAGCGTATGTACACAAAGTCGGTTGTGGCGATATCAAACATCTCCTCTACTTTGTCTCCGTGCGGCATCCAGGAATGATCAACCAGTGTCAGGGCGGCATTGTGGTTGCGAAGTATTTGCGCGAAACCTTTTGTGAGCCAGTTTCGATTGCGGATTTCGACAGCAAAGCGGAAGTCGTCCGCGCCCGGAAGATCAGATAAAAATCTGTCGAGCCGTTCCATAAACGGCTCCGGCGACACAAATGCCTTTCGCGAAAAATATGGAAACTGAATTAAGAGCGGGCCGAGTTTATCTCCCAAACGGCTCATAACATTCAAGAAACGATCGCGATCGGCGTATGTCTTATCGGGAAGCAAAATAGTATTCGGATCAGGCCGGTGAGAATCTCCACCATGAGTTATCGAACGCGGAAACTTTGCGGCGATCAGGAAATTATCAGGCGTTTTGCGCGCCCAGCCATCGACCGTGCGTTCGGACGGAATAGCGTAATAGGTGGCGTCGATCTCGACCGTATTGAAGTGCGTGGCGTAGTGTGTGAGGAAATCGGCCGGTTTGGCGCCTCGGGGATAAAATGGCCCAACCCAGTCCTCCTCGGAGAACGACGAAGTTCCGATTCGAACCTGTGGCGAGTTTGCTTCGTTGGTGTTCATGGAGTAAGTTTTTCCTAAAAGGCATAATCCCATAATGCCTTGTGATTCTGTATGTTATCTCAGCGATAGACTTTGTCGGAAATCTCCGCCCGAAAGCCCTGAAACGAGCCATAGCCGAAGATAACTCAAGATAAATTTGGCGCAATTGAGGAAGGCAGGAACAGTCGCCTAAAATTGATGTTTGATACGTTGAACTATCCATGGAAAAATAACATATGAAAGAAATACGAATGCGCGTCCACACACAACTCACGGCCACATCAATCATAGCGTTTCTTGTTGTATTTTTCACGACTGATCTTTCTCTAGCCCAGCGCCCCAAACCAAAAGAAACCCAGGTGTTGGGACATACGATGTATACCCTGCTCAAACCCGGAGATATACCAGCTATATTTGAGCCTGAGTTCATTACAATTGATGAAGCTGACTCGCTTTACTGGAACGATGAAATCTTGATGGTAGTCACGGACGGGAAAACTACCAAAGGATATAGCGCCTGGCATCTGGATCATCATGAAGTGGTAAACGATTTTTTGGGAGGCGTGGCGATTGCGGTAACCTGGTGACCGCTTTGCTATACCGGCATCGTGTATGCCGCTGATGTTGACAGTGAAAGACATACGTTCCAGGCTTCCGGTTCGCTCTGGCAAGACGCCTTAGTTATGCAGGACCTGGAATCAAAATCACTCTGGTCGCAGGTTTCCGGGAAATGTATTATGGGCGACAAACTTGGGCAGGAGCTTGAGCTTTTTCCGTCAATGATGACAACATACGCTGAGTTCAAGCAACTCTTTCCCGACGGAGTTCTCCTCGCCAAGCCAGAAAAAGGCGAACAGGGAGCTCCCTATGAAAAGTATTTTTCGAATCCGGACAAACTTGGAATGTTCGGACGCGCCAATGATTTCGAGAGACTGAAAGGAAAAGATATTATATATGGACTGCGTCTTGCTAAAGGCGAAGTTGCGATTTCTAAAGCGTATCTGCATGACAAAGGATTCGCGTTCGTCGCAGATTCGAAATCATCAATAGCGGTAACTTTCGATTCCAAGAGCGGAACTGTCGCCGCATACCTCATTCCACACAGCAATAATATTCAGGCCGCGGATTTTTTAATATCCGACAACAGACTTACGTTTTCGGTAAATGACAAAACCTGGAACATGAAAACCGGAAAGTCAGCGAGCGGTCATGGCGATCTTAGTCTGGCGCCCATTTTGAGTTCGTATTGGTTCGCCTGGGTGAGCTTCTTCCCGGAAACAGAGCTTATTAAGTAGATCAAATTGGAGCGAATCGGCGCCCGGGGCTTGAATTTTTGACGAATTATTCCCGGGAGTTCCCAAGATTCGCGGCTTGCCATAAGCGCGAACGGCGTTTATCTTGTGGAATACGGTCTGACGGGTAATCGTTCTCGTCGACACTGAAGGATTGTTTCAAATGAGAACACTCGGCAATTCAAATCTCCCCATCCGTTCTTTCTCCACCGGAGCGCACAGGCAGACTCTCTGGATGATCTGGGAGCGCGGAGCGTTTCTGTAATTTTATTACCTTTAATCCACCGAAACATTTTCGCGAATAAGCGCGGATTCAATTTTGACAACTAGATTGGCTCTAAAATAGCGCCGATTAATTAAAGATAAGAAATCATAGGTGAAATATGACAATACAGACCAAAAACGAAAGAACAGAAGTTTTGACAGAAATCGATCCGCTTTTTCAGATTCCGGATGAGGAAGTCTTCAGGTATGACGAAACCTTCGGGGCGCATCATTACCAAAGACTCAAAACGGTCGTAAGAAAAACCGAAGGCGCATACATTTACACAGAGGACGGTCGTAAGATTCTAGATTGCCTGGCCGCTTATAGCTCAGCCAACGCAGGGCATCATCACCCCAAGATTACACAGGCTGTCATCGACGCGATCAAACAGGGCCGCGCTTCGGTTATTTCCAACGTTGTTTACACGTCAGCGCTGTCATTGTTTTTGAAACGTATTTCTGAGTTTGTCCCCAAACTCGGACCGCGTTTTCCACAGGATGGCAACAAGACTCTACCTAAGAACGGCGGAGTGGAATCAGTTGA
The DNA here is from genome assembly GCA_022572905.1 of Candidatus Zixiibacteriota bacterium. Taxonomy (GTDB): domain Bacteria; phylum Zixibacteria; class MSB-5A5; order GN15; family JACZUZ01; genus JACZUZ01. The sequence goes on from JACZUZ010000081.1 coordinate 4,345, forward strand.
AACCGCTCTTAAGTTAGCTCGCTTTTATGGGTGGAAAGAAAAAAGAATTGCGGACGGTTCACAGGAGATTATTGTCTTCGATGAGAATTTCCACGGCCGTACGATTTCTGTTATTTCCTTTAGTTCCAGCGAGAAATACAAAGAAGGCTTTGGGCCGCTCACTCCGGGATTTAAGATAGCCGAATATGGCAATCTCGATTCGGCTCGGGCGCTCGTGAATAAAAACACGTGCGGAATACTTGTTGAACCAATGCAGGGCGAAGGCGGAATGAATATTCCACCGGAAGGATTCCTTATGGGCCTTCGCGAAATATCCGACAAAGAAAATCTGCTATTGATTTTCGATGAAATCCAGGTTGGCCTGGGTCGCACCGGTAAGAACTTTTGCTTTGAACATGAAAATGTAATACCCGACGCAGTCATTTTGGGAAAAGCGTTGGCGGGTGGCTTGACTCCTCTCTCGGTACTGGTGACAAATGGCCATATTATGGATATGGTTTTCACTCCCGGAAAAGACGGCTCTACATTTGGAGGCAACTCTCTGGCCTGCGCCGCTGGAATTGCGGCGCTTGATGTCCTGGAAAAGGAGCGTCTGGCGGAGAAGGCGGCCGAGACGGGGGCGGTTCTTAAGAAGCGCATAATTGATATCGCTTCGCGTTCCAAGGTAGTCAAAGAAGTGCGCGGGCGCGGACTTTTTATCGGAATTGAAGTCAAGGACGGCAACGCCATGAAATATTGCCACAAGCTGCTTGACCTTGATATGCTGGCCAACGACAGCCACGGCCACACGATCCGCATTTCGCCACCGCTTATAATCGGCGAAGCTGAAGTTGATTTTATCTGCGACCGGTTAGAAAAAGTTCTGATCTAACTCATAGCCTTTCAGCGAGATATGATCTGAAAAAGAGTCCCTCTCGGGGCTCTTTTTGTTTTAGGGCCAATAGTCTATATTCATTTACAAATGCAGAGTAAACAAGAAGTCTATCATATCGTTGCGAGAATCGCGAAAACATCAGAAGAGGTTTATGAATTTGATCTTACTCGCGAGGCTGTTTACGCCAAAATCCTAGAACCGTTAAGGAACGGTAAGAAGGTAAACATAGGTAAGAAAAGGCTTTCCAGCTCGGATATTGAGGGAAACCCTGAAGTGCTCATGACGAAGGAAAACTCGAACTTCTACATGATAAAATTTGATCAAGACGATATCCCTCGCGATCTCCCTAAGCACTCGAGAATTGCAAGAATAGCCGAAGATGTTACTTCCGATTTCTTTGAAGATAATACTTCAAACAAACTAGACATGAATAGTAACTGCAAGAGAGTTTTTGTTGTTCACGGGCGAGATAATATTATCAAAGACGCCATGTACGATTTCTTGTCATCGGCCAATTTGGAGCCTATGTCATGGGAAGAGTTGGTTGAATCAACTGATAGTGCATCACCCGACATACTTTCTGTTTTATTGTCTGGCGCAAAAAAAGCTGACGCATTCGTATGCTTGTTGACTCCTGATGATGTTGGCAATCTATCCGAAAAATTTCAGCGCCCATCCGATCCCAAACACGAAAAGGAGCTAACTCCGCAACCCAGGCTCAATGTAGTGTTCGAAACGGGAATGGCGCTGGCTCTTAACAGAAAGAATACTTTAATAGTCGAATTCGGATCACTACGCCCATTCTCGGACAAGAGCGTCCATTCGCTTCGCATGAATTCAAGCAATGAAACGGATATCAGAGATGCTATTCTTTCCAGATTAGAAACAGCGGGATTAAAGGTCAAAAGAAGGAGTGGTCGTTGGACCAAGGCAGGAAAATTCCAACTGGAGCGATTTGACTCTGAAAATCCGATTCCCCAGACGTTGCAGACTCCAGGAAATGATACCAAAATCGCAGTCGAAGGATTGAGGGAGCTTCTTGAGGAATTTGGTAGTAGCGGGGAAGTGGAAAAACATTTTGTCAGTAGCTATACTCAGCTGATATCGGACGCGAGTAAGTCAATTCCAACGGCCGATTCTCTGAGAATAGTTGATACTGACTATGAAGTACATTATGTTCCCAGATATAATATTCACACACGGGGATATGATAAAACGGCCGAAGGGCAACGAATTCCTGCTCCCCAATTTAGATTAAAGATTAAAGCGGCCATTCGAATTCTTTCTAATCTGTGAATAAACTATTAAAGAACAATACTGATCAATTAGGAGGCCCGATTATATGAACGACAACCCATCCCCCACTGTTCGCTTTACACTTCGCGAAAACGCGTCGATCCTGATCGAAGGTTCAATTGAAATGATTGGCCCCGATGGAAACAAAATTGAAACAAAAGAAAAGTTTTCATTATGTCGCTGTGGCGGCTCAAAGAACAAACCGTTTTGCGACGGATCTCACAAAGCGAATGATTTCTCAAGCAATCCCTGTTAGAGTTTTTCGGATTCCTCTTAAGATATTGAAATGACTTCCAAGAGCGACAAAATTATTCTCTTTGATGTCGCCGGAACTCTGGTAGATTTCCATCCGGAGTGGCGCGCCGAAAGGCTCGCAAAACACAGCGAGCTATCAGAGGAGCGAATCAGCCAGCTTTTCTCTGGGGATGAATCTCCGGGAGTTCTTTTCGACGCCGGGCAAATTGTAGCCACTGAATTCTATAACCGCTGTTGTGAAACGCTCGGCGTTGAACCCACTCAGAAATTCGCGGGAGTATTTCGCCACGCATATGCGGAAATTTTCAGCGCTCGTCCGAAGATGGGCGAACTCATTGAAAAACTCGCAGACAAATACGAGCTATGGATGATGTCCAACACGAACGTTTGGCATCTGGAATATTTGAGGCAAACTTTTTCGTATCTCAATCTGTTCACCCGTAATTGTAATTCGCATGATGTCGGCTATGTCAAACCTGATCCGCGAGTTTTCCAAAAAGCCATCGAGTGGTCAGGGAAGAATCCAGCGGATTTGATTTTTGTCGACGACAAGGAATCGAATATCTCGGCCGCAATAGCAGAGGGCATTAGTGGGGTTCATTTTACTACTCCGGAAAAACTGAGCGATGATTTGAAAGCGCTGGGTGTTGAAATTCCAGAAAAAGCTCTCTCATCGACTTAATAAATCACTGAAATTCCAAGTTGTTAGCCTGCTTTGAGGCGCGTATATTCTTTCGGCTGGCGAATCTCCAGTTAGGAAGCAATTATGAGCGTTTTTGGCGCAGCTGAAAAACAAATCGGTCGCTTTAAATATAGCCCGCGTT
>JACZUZ010000082.1 GCA_022572905.1 Candidatus Zixiibacteriota bacterium
ATCCCGTCCATCGCCTCCGTTGCACAGCTAACCATGAGTTTCGGGAATTTTTCGATCTCCACATAACAAATACGACAGGCGCCGACCGACTTGAGCTTGGGGTGCCAGCAGAATGTAGGAACCTTTATGTCGGCCATCTGGCAAGCATCGAGTACAGTTCTACCCTTAGTGACTGTAACCTCCAGTCCATCTATGGTCAGCGCTACTGTGTTAACCGTCTTGGGCGGCGCTTCTTTTACTTTGGTAACCTGCATTTCTAAAATAATTTACATGTCGCTCATGCGAACGAAAATTGCTCCATTTCAATTTTCTTTTTTCCCTTAATGTGTTTTTCAAAGTCGCCGCGAAATTTTTGCAGAACAGAGATAATTGGCATCACCGCGGCATCACCCAGCGGACAAATCGTGCGCCCTAGAATATTGTCGCAGACATCGGCGATTTTATCGAGGTCCCCCTCCTTGCCATCCCCGCGTAGAATTCGCTCAATCATCATAGTCAGCCATTTCGTGCCTTCACGACAGGGCGTGCATTTTCCGCACGACTCATGCTTAAAAAACTTGATAAGCTTATATGTAACCCAGGCGATGTCAGTGCGCTCATCCATAACTATCACCGCGCCGGAGCCAAGCATCGAACCCGCCTCCGCCATCGCCTCGAAATCAAGAGGGGTATCAACTTGATCCGCCGACAGGAACGGGCATGAAGCGCCACCGGGAATCACAGCCTTGAGCTTGTTACCATCTTTGATCCCTCCACCGAGTTCGTTTATCAAGTACGAAAGCGGAGTGCCCAATTCGACTTCATAGTTGCCGGGACGGTTTACATGTCCGGTCAATGAGAAGAGTTTTGTTCCCGGCGATTTCTCTGTGCCAATTTTTTTGTGCCATTCGCCGCCGCGATTGATAATATGCGGCACACATGCGAGAGTTTCGACATTGTTTACGATTGTAGGACAACCATAGAGGCCTTCAATGGCGGGAAATGGCGGTCGCATAGACGACATCCCCCGTTCTCCGGCTAGAGAATTGATCAGGGCTGTTTCCTCGCCGCAAATGTAGGCGCCGCCGCCAGTATAGACGATCATCTCCAAGTCATAGCCGGTTCCATAGATATTTTTTCCCAGATGTCCGGCTTTGTAAGCGTCTTCGACTGCTTTCTCCACAATGGCTATTGAGTAATCAAATTCCCCGCGTATGTAGACGAACGCCAGATGTGAACCGATAGCGAATGAACCTATGGCCATTCCTTCAATCATGGCATGCGGGTCGCGCTCAAGCAACACGCGATCTTTGCAAGTGCCCGGCTCCGACTCGTCGGCGTTGCAAATAAGGTAGCGCGGTTTTGGAGAGTCTTTCGGTACAAAACTCCATTTGACGCCCGTCGGAAATCCGGCCCCGCCTCTGCCGCGCAGTCCGGAGGTTTTCACCTCGGCAATCACCTCGTCCGGTTTCATTGAGGTAAGCGCCTTACGCCAGGCTATGTAGCCTCTACGCGATTCATAGCCCTTTACCGTGTGCTGATCGGGCTCGTCTATGTTTCTAAATAGAAGTTTATATTCGGCCAATTTTAACTCACATTCGTCATCATTATTACTTCAAAACACTGTCGCAGAGCCAGCGCAACTTCACTCTTTGCTTTTCAGCTCCTCGAGAAGTTTATCTACTTTCGCCGGTGTAAGATTTTCATAGTAGCGATCATTCACCTGCATCATCGGAGCGGCGCTACATCCAGCCAGACATTCCGCGGTTCCCAAGGTAAAAAGATTGTCCTCTGTTGTTTCGCCGCGTTTGATCCCGAGTTTCATTTCCAGATACTTTATCATTGCGTCCGCGCCGCAGAGCGCACAGGAAATATTGTCGCACACCATAATCAGATACTTGCCGCGCGGTTTTTTTGGAAAAAGAGTGTAGAATGACGCGGCCTCGGCGATTTGCGAAACCGGAATTTCAGTGATTTCGGAAATCTCTTCGTAAACCTCCGCGCTCAGATATCCAAGCTGGCGATTCGCCACAGTTATTGCCGGAAGAATGGCCGAACGACGGATAGGAAAGCGAACCATCTGCTTTTGAATCTCCGCCACCGATTCGGCGTTGAGGATTTTTACTCTCACTTCGGGGGCGCCGGGAGCTTTGATTCTGGGCTTGCCCGGAATGTGAGTTAGTTGCGTCTTCATATTCGTTATCTATCCACCTCGCCCAACACAATATCTATCGAGCCAATTGTCGCTACCACGTCGGCGACAAGATGTCCTTTTACCATTTCCCCCAAAGCAGAGAGGTTTACAAACGATGGCGGCCGTACGCGGACGCGATTGGGAATATTGGAGCCGTCGGAATCGATGAAGTATCCCATTTCGCCTTTGCCTGATTCAATAGGAACATAAACAGATCCTTCAGGAACTTTGAAACCGTCGGTGATTATTTTGAAATGGTAAATCATTGCCTCCATTTTCGTCAATACGTCCTGTTTGGGAGGCAAGACCACACCCGGCACATGCGCGCGAAAGGGACCTTCGGGAAGTCCGTCGATAGCCTGGGCCACTATGTGCAGCGACTGGCGCATTTCTTCAATACGCACCTGATAACGGCTGTAAACATCGCCGTTCTGGCCAACTGGAATCTCGAAATCAAACTTGTCGTAATCTGAGTATGGAAACGCCTTGCGCACATCATAATCAATACCGCTCCCGCGCAATGAAGGGCCGCTCAATCCGAGTTTGATTGCGTCTTGGGCCGAGACCTTGGCGATATCAATGGTGCGCATCTGAAAGATACGATTATTGGTGAGTAAATCCTCGTATTCTTTAATTCGATCATGAAGCGTGCGAATGAACTTTCGAACAGTTTTGTCGAATCCCTTGGGTACATCATCCATCAAGCCGCCAATACGAAAATAAGTCGCCATCATTCGCTGGCCGGAAACCATCTCATACATATCAAGTACGAGTTCGCGCTCGCGGAAGGCATAGAGAAAAACAGACATAGCGCCAAGGTCCAGAGCGTGCGTCCCCAGCCAAACCAAGTGTGAGTTGATTCGTGTCAGCTCGGTCATAAGAACGCGAATCCATTTCACGCGATCCGGAATCGCGTCTTCAATATCAAGCAATTTTTCAACGGACAAACAAAAACCAAGATTATTCGACATGGGCGACATATAATCGATCCGGTCGGTCATAGGAATCGACTTGTAGTAAAGCTTGGTTTCCATCTCCTTTTCAATACCGGTGTGAAGGTATCCGATTTCGGGAGTGCATTTGACTACAGTTTCGCCATCCAACTCCAGCTCCAAACGCAAGACCCCGTGAGTTGAGGGATGTTGTGGCCCCATGCTCAGTGTCATAGTGCGTTTGCCGCTTCCACCGGCTTGCTCTTGAGCGATTTCGTAGAGCGGACGTATATTAGATGTGGTGTTCATTGAAAATAGAATTTAAGTATCGACCCGTAGCTTTAGGAAATTACAGCCCCGCTCCTAGTGGAATGGATTATCCGGCACAACTTCGATTGGATCGTCTTTGGTGTGCGTAAAATGTTGAATTTCGTACTTGATTCCGAAGTCTTTGCGCAGCGGATGTCCTTCCAGGTCATCGGCTGTAACAATTTTCGTCAGATTAGGATGTCCCTTGAACTCGATTCCCATCATGTCCCAAACCTCTCGCTCCAACCAGTTGGCGCAGGGCCACTCGTTGCAGAGAGTAGGAATTTTCTGCGCTTCGGCGGAAACTCTTATTCGCACAAACATGCGGAATGAGTTGGGGATTGAGACAATGTTGTAAACGACTTCATAGCGCTCGTTGGTTTTGGCCTTCTTTCGGAGATGATCCACCGAACATATATCCGCCAGATAATCAAATCGCAGAGATTTTTCATCGCGAAGAGCTGTCAGAATTTTGACAATACTATCGGGATGAACATAAAAAGAGAGTTGTCCGCGATGGACATATTCGGATACGATCTCGGCAGAGAATCGCCCGCGCATGAATTCTCGAACTCGTTCTTCCAACTCTTATTCTCGTTAATAAGGTCTAGTTTGCCGCTTCGCCGGTTTTTCTCGGAGCTGGTTTGTCTTTCAGCGACTCGGATTCGATTTGTTTGTGCAGTTTTAGTATCCCTTCGATTAATTGTTCGGGACGCGGCGGACAACCCGGAACATAAATATCGACCGGAACCACTCGATCTACGCCCTGCACAATCGCGTAGTTGTTAAATATCCCTCCGCAGGATGCGCAAGCTCCCATCGAAATCACCCACTTGGGATTAGGCATTTGGTCATAAAGACGACGCAGAACCGGAGCCATTTTGTTAGAAACTCTGCCCGCTACAATCATCAAATCAGCTTGCCGGGGCGACGCGCGAAAAACTTCCATGCCAAAACGACTCATGTCAAACCGCGACGCAAAAGTGGACATCATTTCAATAGCGCAACACGCCAACCCGAATCCCAAAGGCCACATAGATCTCTTGCGAGCCCAGTTGACCATTGCATCGACAGTGGTCAACGCTATACCATCGGGAATTTTTTCTTCTAGTCCCATTTAAGAGCTCCTTTACCAAGCACGTAAAAATATCCCGTTAACAAAATCACGACAAACACCAGCATTTCAAAAAAACCAAACATACCCAGTTCATCGAAAATGACCGCCCAGGGATAGAGGAAAACTACTTCTATGTCAAAGATGATAAAAAGTATCGCCACCATATAGAATTTAACCGGAACGGGGTCTCTGGTGTCTCCCACCGGATCAACTCCGCATTCGTATGGGGAGCTTTTGACGGCGCTTTTGGTACGTTTTCCCAAGGCGACAGAAATAAGTATCATTACGGAACCCAAAAGCGTGGCCGCAATTAAGAGCGCCAGAATCGGAAAAAATGTTGCGTATTTATCCATATATTTTACTCAAATATTTAACTCAAAAACGTCCTCTAAGTACAAGAGCAGAGGTCACCGGGGGGACACATCCGCTCACCGGTAAACATACTCCGTTCAAAAGATTCAGTCAAGATGACTTTGTGAAATCTGTAACAAGTAAACGCTGAGGTTTGGAAACTCTGTCGGGCGGCTTTGAGAGGAAAAATTGGCTCCTAATCGCTTACGCGCCCATATAACGGATTCCGAAAAACGCGCTTAAACGCCTATCCGTATATGATTAGAGAAAATCCAGCCCTTTGGCCCCTGATAAACCTCCACTCGATAAACTCCGGAACTGGAAGGGGAAAAGCTGAGATTTTTCGAGCGCGTGGTGAGGATGTTTGCGCCATTATGGAAAAGCCGGATCTCGCCGGCGCGTGGAAGGGCGACTTCCAGGTAGCAGCCCTCGGGCGAGGAAATTGACCCTCCACAGATCGCCGTTTCTGATCCGCGAACAGCCCGAAAGATAAAACCTCCTGCGGCGCCCCAGCGTCGATTGGAAACATAGACACGGGCGTCGCGCAGAGCTTCCAATAGCTGGCCTCTGGCAGTGGGATAATCCCGGGAAAGTTGTTCGGTAAGAATTACATGGGTTTGAAGGGATCGGAAATGGACCTTGTAGGGGAAAATCGTGATGGTTTTGGGACCTAGTTTGTGCTTGTGTGCGTGGGCGTCCACTCCGACGATGCCAACAGTTTTACGAGAAAGGTTTAGTTCGTCCCAACGCTTGAGCGTGGTGGCGGGCGGGGACGTCATAAATTTTCGAGGAGAAAACAAGAGTTGAGCTTTCCCCAGCGGCCCGGCGGAGGCCAGCTTCTCCATCCATTCGGACATTTGGTTCCAGATTTCGATCCCGGTAAAGCGCTCGACCGGCCAATCTGTCCAGGGATAGGGCGGATATTCCCCGTCGCGAGAGCGAACTTCATCGGGATGCGCCAGAAATCCGACCGCGTTATCGGCGACTCCCTTATCTATGTATTCTTGTGGCGTGAGATTTTCATCGTAAACTTCGCTTGCGCCAAACAAGAGATAATGGTTCTGATCGGCGGGATCATTATGTTCATAGCCAACTACGACGAGCAAATCGTTGTAAAAGCGCTCCGCAGACTGGCGCGATTTTAGCGTCATATGATCGGTGAACATAATATAATCCAGTCCGACTTCATTGGCGAAAGCCGCCACTTCGGAGTGGCTCGAGGCGCCATCGGAATCGGTTGTGTGCATATGAATACAACCGCTTAGATGATAATATCCGAAACTGTCACGAATCATGTCAGGTCAATCCCATTCTCTTTTTCAGGTATGCCCTTAAATAACATCAATCCCGCAAACACCAGAATCGAAAGGCTGGCTGCGGCGGCCCTGTACGGCATTTGAACCAGCGCGCTTTCTGATAATGCGAACCCCATAGAGTCCCCCAGCCCGACCAGCCAGCTTCCCAATATAGCGTCTGGCTGGAAAAGTGCGAAGAACAAGGCCCACCAGAGCGGCCCCAGGACAGCCGCCGATTTTCCGGTCAGCGAATACAGTCCGAAAAATTTGCCCAGCTCTCTCCCGGAAACAAGCTCCGCCAAAAACGGTCGATGCAATGTCCAGACTCCGCCCAGCCACACCCCGGCCATGGCGCTCAAAGCCCAGAACATCCAGCGTTCAAACGCGACACCGAAAAGAGCCATACTCACTATCCAGCCCCAGGCGACAACAATTATTAGTTTTCGCAATGACATCCGCACCGCCAGTTTTCCTATCACAAATGATCCAACAACGGCGGCGATTGTGACAATGGATAGGAAATAGGTGCGCTCAAGGTCATCGAGTCCAATGACAAATAAGCAAAATACACCGATGTTGATGATCACTGCGTTCACAGCATTCTTGATTAAAAAATCAGCGCCAATGAATCTCGCCAAACCCGGATATGATTTTGTGTTGCGCAGTGTTTCAAAGAGCGACTTATAGGCTTGACCGAAAGAAAGTCTCTTTTTCGTTCCGCCGGGTTTTTCTCTAACAAAGAGAAAGACAGGTATCGCGAATAGCAGAAACATAATCGCGGTGGGGAGAAACGCCCCGGATTTCCCGGACGCTTCAATAAAGGGAACGGAAAATCCAAACAGCTCACCGCTGACAAACGGCAACACCAGAAACAATCCCAGAATAGCGCCGATATAGCCGAGAGCCACACCGGCGCCGCTAATAAATCGTGCCTCTTTGTTGTCCTTTGCCACCGAATACAAGAGCGCGTTGTAGAAAACCATTCCGCCCTCGTAGAAGAAATTGGCGACCGCAAACAAGACTATTATTAGTACGAAAGCTGATGACGGCGCGAATGATAACCCGGCCAGCGCCGTAACACATGATATCGTGAACAGAAACAGGAAAAGCTTCTTTTTTGATCCATGATCAGACATTACCCCCAGCGCGGGAGAAATAATCGCCACACCGAGCATCGAAAGAGAAACCGCCAGATCAAAGCTGAATCCGTCTCGGCCGAGATCATCTACGATCCAGGGCTTCATATAGCTCGACACTATGTTCATAGAGAAGATAGTGTTCGCGAAATCATAAAGCGACCAGCTTAGCGTGTCGCGTCGCCAGAAAACTCTCCACCCTGAAATTTCTCTTCTTGTGTTCATTGCGCCGATCAATTCAATCTCCTGCGACTGATCCTTGTGTTTTCGGTGTGTTGA
>JACZUZ010000083.1 GCA_022572905.1 Candidatus Zixiibacteriota bacterium
GTCATCCAGGAGCAAAATTCCTTTCCGGGATTGACTACCCGCCGCTATGCGAACAAAGTCGATCGCGTGTATCTCGGGTTTGGCGAAGCCTTGTCCCATCTGAAGCCGGGCGTCAAAGCGGTGAACACAGGTAATCCTGTTCGAGATGAAATAGGCTTACCCAGCAGGGAAGAGGGGTTAGCGCATTTTCAATTGAGTTCAAGCAAGAAAACCATTTTGATTCTTGGAGGAAGCCAGGGTTCACGAAGTATCAATAATTCTGTTTTGAAAGATTTTGAAAATCTTTCAAGCGAATGCCAGCTGATTTGGCAAACTGGCCAGAGCGATTTTGAAAGTATTCGTGATAAGGTAGGAGATCGTATGGAAGACGGAACACTCTTCGCTTTCCATGATCGGATTGAGTTGGCCTACGCGGCCGCAGATATCGCTATAGCGCGTGCGGGAGCCCTCACCATCGCCGAGCTCCTGGTTTCGGAAACACCTGCGTTGTTGGCTCCATACCCGCATGCCGCGGGAGATCATCAGACTAAAAATGCGCAGATGTCGCTTACTCGCGGCGTGGCTGAAATTGTAGAGGACAGAAATTTGAATTCGGAAAATTTAATAGATAAAGCCTGTCAGATAGCGCAATCTTCCAAATGTATCGAAATGCGCGACGCTATACGAAAATGGAATTATGAAAGACCTCCGCGCGCATCGGAGACAATTTGCAGGGATTTGGTAAAACTTCTAAGAGAACGAGGAAAACTCAGTTGAAGGATATTGGAGTCAACGAAAAGGCAAGCCTGAAGAGCGTATCTAAAACAAAAGTATTCAAAACAAATGTTTTAGGAAATAAGAAAATGATATTCGGAAAATTCAGACACTTGCATTTTGTGGGGATCGGTGGCGCCGGTATGTCCGGTATGGCCCAAGCTCTGGCGGAATTGGGATATCGCGTGACGGGATCGGATATGGCGCCAACTGATGTCACGCAAGCCTTGCAGCGGAGCGGGATTAATGTTTTCGAGGGGCACATGCCCAATAACATAGAGGACGCGCATGTTGTAGTAATTTCTTCTGCCGTTCAGTCAAATAATCCGGAAGTAGTCGAGGCGAAACGATTGAATATACCGGTAATCAAACGCGCAGAAATGCTCGGTGAGCTTATGCGTCTCAAATACTCCATAGGTATAGCCGGTTCACATGGCAAGACGACGACAACAGCGATTTGCGGAAGAATAATCGCGGACGCAGATCTTGAACCGACGATTATTGTCGGCGGACGTTTCACAGACACGGCGATCGGAGCGGCAGTGGGATCAGGCGAGTACATGGTTGTAGAAGCCGACGAGTTCGACAGGTCGTTTCACTCAATGTATCCGTCAATGGCCGTGGCTACAAATCTTGATCTTGACCATCTTGATTGTTATCGCGATTTGAATGATTTGAAAGAGGCGTTCACGATTTATCTCAATCGAACACCTTTTTATGGCCAGGTTATCCTAAACGGCGATGATTCTAATTTGGCGGACATTACGATAGATCTCAAACGCCCTGTGATAACATTCGGTCTGGGCGAAAAATGTGACTACAGAGCCTGCGATTTGAAAAGCGATGAAAACGGATGTGAATTTTCGATGTATGAACGGGGTCAACTGCTGGGTAAATTGCGCTTTCCCATTCCCGGAACACACAATGTAATGAATTCACTTTGTGCGGCGGCAATTGCGCTGGAAATTGATATTCCTTTTGATACAATTGCCGAATCTTTGGCGAATTTCCCCGGTGTGTTGCGGAGAATGGAATTCAAGGGCGAAGTTAACGGCAGGGTTGTCTATGATGATTACGCTCATCACCCGACCGAAGTTCGCTGCTCTCTTGAGACAGCGAAAACTTTCAATCGCCCGGTTTGCGTGATATTCCAACCCCATTTGTTCAGCAGAACTCGAGATTTCGCGTCCGATTTCGCAAGCGCTCTTGGCGTAGTCGACAGAGTTGTGGTCGTGGACATTTATCCTGCCAGAGAAGAGCCTATAGATGGTGTTACGTCCAAACTTATAACAGACTCTGCGGCCAAACAGGGTATCAAAAGCATCAAATATATAGGTGACACTGACGCGGCGATAAAATATGTTGTGAGCGGATCGCCTGATAACGAATTGATAATGACGGTCGGCGCGGGGAATGTGTTTCATCTCGTGGAGCCGATTCTTAACGGACTGAAAGAAATGAAAGATAGCAAAAGCTAAAACAATGTGGGATTTTCTTAGCATACGTAAATCGTACATTGCGCTGTTGGTTTTGACCGTTGTAATGGCGGCGATACTCTATTCTCTGGGAACCGGAGATCGTTATGCGTTGACCAAGGTTGTTATCGACGGAAAGTTATCTACGAACATGGCTGAAGCGTTGAGCCTGAGAATAGGCAAGAATATTTTCTCGCAGGACATTTCACCTGCGGCGGAGTTAATGAGCAGACGCCAGGGAGTGGCAACCGTTTCCGTGCGGCCCGAATTGCCGTCTACGATTAGAATCACAACTAATGATCTTTCTCCGCAATGGCTGGCTCATGACGCTGGCAAGCGAGAATTGTTTGGACTTGATGAAAAGTTGAGAGTTGTAAAGATCACTACGGCTCATGAAATGAACGGCAAACCAGCGCTTACCGGCTTGACGGGGTTGACACTATTTCTGCCTCCGAAAGATGTACGGGTAAATATGGTTGTCAATCAGCTAAATAAATTAGAGTCCACCAGACCCGATCTCTATCGCTGGGTAACAGATGTCGATTTCAGCGCGGATGATTATGTAACGATTGGTTTCGCGGGTCTTGATCGGATTGCGCTTGTAACGCCCGGCGATCTTGGCGCAAGTGTCAAAAACTTTCTTGAGATATTTTTCGGCTCAGGAGACGTTCTGGCAAATGTTAGAGTTGTTGATATGCGCTTTAATGGGCTGGCATTGGGAATAAATTGAGATAACGGATGGAGTATAAATAGAACGACCAAATGCAAAAATTACAAAAAAGAAGTTTACGGATAACAGGGTGAACACAAATGAAAATGAATGGTGACGAGAGAATAGTTGCGGCGCTTGATATCGGCGCTTCGGGGATACGCGCGATGATCTGTCAGGTGTTTGAGGACGATTCAATTTACTCCCTGGGCTCGGGAGTGGCTCCCGCCGACGGAATTCGTCGCGGGGTTATTGTGAATATGGATAAAGTCACGCGATCAATTTCCACTGCTGTTAGTGAAGCCGAGGCGATGGCGAATGTTACAATAGATTCAATTCTGGTTGGGCTTTCCGGTGAGCATATCCGTTCTTTCGACTCTCAAGGTGTTGTAAATGTTTCTCGCTCTGACAATGAAATTTCGATGTCAGATGTGCAAAGGGCGCTGGACACTGCGCGAGATGTTGTTATTCCCCCGGATCGAGAGATTATTCATGTCATACCGAAGGCATACGCAGTTGATGATCTATTCGGTGTGAGGAATCCGATAGGAATGAGCGGTAGGCGATTAGAAGTTGACGCGCATGTTGTAACTGCGGCAAGTTCTACTGTCAAGAATATATTTCGTGCCTTTGAGCGTTGCGATTTGCGCCTTGGCGGTATGGCGCTTGAATCGGTAGCGGCGTGCCATTCCGCCCTCACTGAAACCGAGCAGGAATTGGGAGTGGCCCTGATCGATCTAGGAGGCGACACAACGGAGTTGGCGGTTTGCAGCGCTGGATGCGTTTGCTATACCGGGAGCGTTCCACTTGGAGGGCAAAATGTCACCAATGACATAGCGATCGGGTTAAGAACAACTGTTGAGGAAGCTGAGCGTCTCAAACTCAACCACGGCTTGGCGCTTGCCGCCCAGGCGAGGCCGAGCGAGATGATGGAGGTAAAAGCGGTAGGCGGAAGACCATCGCGGCAAATAGCGCGGTCTGTGCTCTCGACAATTATAGAAGCTCGTATGGAAGAGATATTCACGTTAGTCGGGCATGAACTGAGAAGGTCGGACCAGAGAGATAATCTCGCTGGTGGAGTGACTTTGATTGGAGGTTGCGCATTACTTCCTGGAATTGTAGACCTGGCTGAGCAAATTTTGAATTTACCGGCCAAGGTTGCGCATCCGTGCGGAGTGGAAAATATGCCCGAAGCGCTTGAGGCCGCAGATGCGGCGACGTTACAGGGGCTAACGATTTATGCGATAGAAAACGAACTCACCGCAGGCTCGGGTGGACGAGGCTTCGGTTCAATAATAAAAAAAGTAGAAAATTGGATAACCGGTCAGTTTTAGCGGAAAGGTTTCATCATGGGAAAGGATCGTCTAAGAATTCAGTTCGACGAAAGTCAAGCATCGCCAGCGAAAATTCGTGTGATAGGAGTTGGCGGAGCCGGGGGAAACGCAATCAATCGAATGATTGATGAGGGTTTGACCGGAGTTGATTTTGTTGCAATAAACACAGACAGGCAGGCGCTTGATACAAACAAAGCGACGCTTAAGATTCCTATCGGTGAGAAGATTACCAAGGGATTGGGCGCCGGCGCGAATCCGGAGATCGGACAGCTCGCGATTGAGGAAGACCGCGAACGAGTGTTAAAAGCCATAGATGGATCTGACATGGTTTTTATCACTGCGGGAATGGGCGGTGGGACCGGCACCGGCGCTGCGCCTGTGATAGGTGAAATGGCTCGCGAAGTTGGAGCTCTCGCGGTCGCCATTGTTACCAAGCCGTTCCGTTTTGAGGGGAAAAAGCGTGTTGAGCGGGCCGAAGCGGGTATTAGGGCAATCAAAGATTCAGTTGATACGGTAATTACAATTCCCAACGAGCGTCTGCTAAGCATTGTTGACGAAACAACAACGCTCACAGACGCATTTCGCTTTGCCGATGAAGTTCTTCATCAGGCCACACGGGGTATTTCTGATCTGATCACAATTCCTGGTTTAATAAACTGCGATTTCGCTGATGTGAAAACGGTGATGCAGGAAATGGGCGATGCGTTGATGGGGACCGGTGTTGGACTCGGGCATGACAAGGCCACGACAGCTGCCAAACTCGCTATTTCATCTCCTCTTCTGGAGGAGATTTCGATCGCGGGAGCTCTCGGAGTTTTGATAAACGTTACCGGTGGAACGGATATGACACTCTTTGATGTGAACGCGGCTACATCGGTCATTTATGACGCCGCTGGCGAGGATGCGAACATAATCTTCGGAGCGGTCATTGACCCCACAATTAAAGATGAAATGCGGGTAACTGTGATAGCGACAGGATTCAACGCGGATCAACAGAGCAAGGACATTGCCAGTGAAGTGTTCATGACAAACATTGCTCCGGTTCCAAGCCGTGATATGGATATATACAACGAGGAGCCAATAAAGAAACAACTGACAGAATCAACAGGAACAAACGGACGCGGGCGATATCCGGTTTATGAGCGCGAGGATCGCGCAATCCCCGCATACATGAGGAGGATGGAAGAATAAGAAATTAAAAATCAACTAGCGCGGCCGCCGCATAGTGGCCACACAACGAAATAATGCTTTTCTCCGGATATTATGTATGGCTATTTAGATGGAAATGCAGTGGAGAGTGAAGCGATTCCAAAATTGAAGCCGTCGGTTAGGTTGCCCTGCCGACGGCTTTGATTTTAAGCGCCTCTCTCTGAATTTTACGCATTAATCAAGAACCTTCTGAAATCTCCAACTAAGTATGGGAAAGCTCCTATACTTTTCTCGAAGACACGTTCCTCCCATGATCGTAAGCGTCCGTTGGGCAATGTGTTGGTGAATTATTTAAAGATGGCCCCACAGTTGCTTCGAAATGAAACAGCAGCCGCTGCAGTGGATATTCGGAGTAGCGGATATTCGGAGCGTTCTTGAAAAAGCGTAATGGAATAGGCGACTCAAAAATAAATGCATGCAAGGATGCGTATGACAGGATTGGTGAAATATGAACGAAATAAGCGGAATCGGGAGTTTCTTTTCCCAGCCTCCCATCAAATTTTGGGAATCGTATGAAGGATTTTTTAACTCGGTAAATAAATTGAGCTCAGGCATAAGCATAAATACGGCGTCCGATGATCCGGCGGGACTTATAATCTCCGAACAAATGCGTTCGCAGATAGCGTCACTCAATCAGGGGATCAGCAATATCTCCCGGGTGATTTACAAGTATGATACTGCAGACTCAAATATCAGCGAACTCCGTTCGATTCTGATAGATATTCGGTCGAATGCGCTTGGAGCCGCAAACACCGGCGGCAATGATCCCGCAACTCAGGAGGCGTATAACAATGCCGTTCAGTTCGCTGTTGACACATATAATAGAATAGTGACGACAACACAGTATGGCGAAGCGAAGTTATTGGACGGTTCAGAGGGTTCGGCTGTGAATATAGATGAGCTCGCCGATGTTGATTTAACTACGGCCGAGGGCGCCGAAGCGGCGATGCAGGCCGTGGATAAGGCCAGCGCGCAACTGGATCAGGTTCAAGGAGAACTTGGCGCGAGAATAAAATATGAATTAAGGAGTCAACAGTCTTCACTTGAAATATCGCTTCTTAATTTGGTACTGGCGGAGTCAGATATTCGCGACACAGACTTTGCGTCGGAATTTATGAAATTCACGAAGGCGGTTACCAGTATTGAGATTTCTGCGGCGCTAATGGCGCACGCTTTTCTTGCCGAGAGAAATGTGCTGAGTCTCGTACAATCAAATCCATAACGTCGAACTATAATATAAGTCTATAAAATAGAAAAGGGCCTCGACAGTGTCGAAGCGCTTCTTACTAACTTAATTTAGTTTTGAGAGAAAGCTGATCTACGCTGAATCAGTAGCGGGGGCCGGGGTCGTGGCGGCTTTTCGCTTCGGCATCGAGAAGTTCGTTCTTTTAGTGATTTTACCCGCTTTCAAACAGGATGTGCAAACACGCATGCGCTTGGGGACGCCGTTTACCAAGGCGCGAATACGCTGAAGATTCGGATTGAATCTTCGTTTGGTGATGTTATGTGCGTGCGAGACGTTGTTGCCGCTTACAGGCCTTTTACCGCAGATTTCACAAACTTTGGACATAACTAAACTTTCGGGTCTACTCGATTTTCTTCTTGGTTTCGGGCTCATTTTTGCGTATTGAACTCACAACTACGCCAAGCCGCCGCGCCCTTTTCGGCGTCTCTACTCCGGTCTAATGCTAAACCGAGAGAGCCAACTAATATAGTTTATTTCAGTGGCTGAGCAAGAAATTCGTGAATCAGCGCTTCCGAGTCTGCTAACGCTCGGTGCGGCAACACCTTAAGCGCCGCAATGGTCAGACCTGAAAACACCCCAAACCTGCCCTACCCACAGGGAGTCAAATCGCCTAAATTCATCCACGGGAGCCGGACCCTCCGGCCAGATAGCCAGACGCTCCGTGACTTGGCCACGTTTCGGCCTCGACTTGGTCGCACTCTCGGTCACGGTTGGCGATTTTTGGGAATGGTCATTTCCAGCGCAGAGTGGGTACAATTGCGTGTCAAGTCTGCGCATGGTGAATGTCATAGCGTAGAAGCCGACGGGCGCTAGTTTTTTCTGAA
>JACZUZ010000084.1:0-3876 GCA_022572905.1 Candidatus Zixiibacteriota bacterium
GGAGCTTTCATCGGGCCAGGCCGGCGAGGAAACATACGAACGGCAGGTGAGAATTTACTCCAGAATGCTTCAGTCAACAAAAGCTCTGAACCGTCGAGATTTTACACAAGAACGTCAAGCTCGAGTTGGCTCTGATTTCTTGAGAAAATCTCCTCCGGGGCTGTCAGACGGCCAGACCGATCAAGCTCCTTTCGAAGATCGCTTACAGGAGTTTCTGAAAGAAGGATATCCGCCCGAATACGAGCGCCAGATTCGCGACTATTTCAAAGCCTTGAACAAGACTTCAACTGGTCAGGAAGCCGGCAGTTCCCGGAAATAGCATAGAATTGATTGGTTGTTTCCTGAGAGTTTTGGGAGCGCTCAGTCTCCCAAAACACCGGTTCGCATTGATTTTATCATGAATATGATACCGGACAAATCTAAATTTTCGCGCCTCGTATTTTTCTTGCTGTGCTTTGTGACTCTTACTTGTAGTGGCGCCAGTATTTACTCGCAGTCACAAGGAGGCGAACCAGCGAATCGGCTTAAGAGGATCGATATTGATCCGTCCAAGCTTCCGGTGGCCGAGCGGAAAGGGCTGTCACTGCATTACATGTCCAAAGAGTTGCAGACAGCCCAAACCCTGATAAAAAACAAAAACTTTTTTGGGGCAGCGGCGCTGCTGGAAGTGATCTATGAATCTAATCGGACGGATTCGCGGGTGACCCGCATGCTTCTGGATTGCTACCTTGAACTTAAGCGCCTCTATAGCGCCGCTGAATTGATAAGACGCCAAATCGCAATAGCGCCTCGTGAGCCGCATCATCTTCTGGACTTGGCCGATGTATATTTTAGAGACGGAAAAACAGACAGCGCTATCCTGAATATCGATTTCGCCCTGGGTATCCCCGCCGATTCGGCCCAAATTAGAGCTCACGCTCACGCTATCACCAGAGCGCTGCGACTTCTCCTGGACAACTGGCAGGATTCACTGGTCATAGAAATTAGTGAGGGATTGCGAGAGACCGCTCGTGATAGTCTGGTCTTCGCCAGCGAAACCGCAGAGGCGCTTCACCGGATGCGCGACTATGCGGGAGCGCTCAGGGAACTTTTCAAGCTGATCCGATTCGACACTACTCGCGCCGGGTCTAGCCGACGCGCAGGAGATCGCAAAGTAGCTGAACTGATTGCGTATCCGGAGGCCCGGGCGGAGGTAGAAACAGAACTAAAGAGACTCATAGAAAAGAATCCCTTCGACACCGTGGCTATCAAATATCTGGGAGGACTGCTTCTCAAAAAAGGTGATTTCGATTCAGCCTATGATGTGTTTGTGCGCAATGACTCACTGACTCGCCGCGATGGCGGAATACTTCTTTACTATATTAGAGAATGTTTTGATCGCGGACATTACAAACAGTCCTTGCGTATGGGAGAGTATTCACTGAATAAATATCCGCGCGGATATTCTTCGGCTAATGTTCAGATATTGCAGGCTCGCGCCTTTGCCGCGACCGGAAATTTTGAACGCGCCTTGAATCAGTATCGCGAGATTATGGTTTCGTCACCTCTCGCTAGAGATCAGGCCAATTCGGCTTACCAAAGCGGAGTTCTTTTTATGAATAACCTCAATCAATATGATTCCGCCCGCAAGATGTTTGATACAATAATTACTACATTTCCTATTGAGTATACGAAAACCGAGTCGATTTTCCGGTTATACGAGCTTGATATTATCGAAGGAAATCTCAGCGAGGGCAGGAATCGTCTGGAAAGCTTGGCCATGAACACCAGAATGGATTTGGATCAGGCCGAGGAAGTTGAATACAAGCTATCGCGGCTGGCTCTTTTGGAATCGAAATTCGATGACGCTGAATTGGGATTTAAGAAGGTTGTAGAACGCTTCCCGCGCGGACTCTATGTTAATGACGCAATAATGTCGATATTGGCTTTGGGTGACGGCAAAGAAGGTGGGGAAGAGCTCCTGGACTTGTATCGCCGGGCGGAATTGTATCGCGAAAGGCGAATGTACGATTCGGTGATAGTCATGCTGAAGACAATAACTGAACGCGATGAGCCATTGCTGGCGGATCTGGCTCTGCTGGAGTTAGGTAAAATTTACCTGAGTCGAGCGGATACAAGCGCTGCTCTGGCGACTTTCGAGGAAACGGCCGGTAGATTTCCAGAGAGCTATTTTGCTCCATTCGCCGACAAGCTCAAGGGAGACATATACTTCGAGTCCGAGAACAAACTCCCTGAAGCTCTTGCCATTTATCGTTCGCTGCTGAAAAATTTCTCCAGCTATCCATTCTCAGCTAAAATTCGAGAGAGAATCCGTAAATTTGAAGAAGAGCAGGAAGAAAAGAACGCCGATCGTAGGGATGCTTGAGACTTTGGGTAGAAACGCTATGGTGGGGCGCCCGTGTCCGGGATTTACCCGGTTGGGTGGCGATTTCCTGGACTAATTCTAGAAATCCAGGGGCTGTTTTTGATTGACGAGAGACTTTATATCTCGCTCAAGTTTTTCCACCCGGCTCTGGAAGTTCTCGATTCGGCCACGCTTTATTTGTGTTGTTGTTCGAACCAGAAGCCCTACCGCGGTCAACAGAAAAATCACAGAATTAACTTGACGGAAAATATCTCCAAGATTATAGATAGAATCGAAAAAGGCCGCAATTCCCAATGCGAACAGGAGTATTACCCACATAAACATTTTGGATTTCCCTACTTTCTTTCTCTCGGGCGGCTTACTTTTTGTTAGCGGCGAACTCGGGGCTGGTCTTTCTCTCCGAGCCAGGCGCTCGGAGCGAAAATTTTTGACCCCGACCGGTTTGTTTCCCGAATCACAGTTTATATATTGGCAAACTTTGGGGAGACGACCGACAAAGTATAACACTAGCGAGTCTCCCCTTCTTCTAACAAAGATATCGGGATAAGCTGAATTTCACTTTAGGACAGGTAAAAAACAGGCATGTTTCAAATTGGATCAGAACCTCCCACATCGGGACGAACCGGAATCGACAGAACCAACGCATTCATTGCGGCTTCAATAGCCCTATTGACTGGAATAGTCTATTTGCTCACAGTGCAGCCGAGCCTGTCATTCTGGGACTGCGGCGAATTTATCGCTTGTTCGTATATTCTCGGCATACCCCACCCTCCCGGCTCACCTCTGTTTATCATGATAGGGCGCCTGTTTTCAGTCATTCCATTTGCAGAAGACATAGCTTACAATGTCAATATCCTCTCTGTTATTTCCTCCGCGTTTACAGCAATGTTCGGCTATCTGGTAACTGTGCGGATCGTCAATCTCTGGTATAAGGATTCCGAACGTTCAAATCTGACCCGAATTATTGCTTACACCGGCGGTGTTACCGGAGCTCTCTTCCTTGCTTTCTCCAGAACAAACTGGGCCAATTCGGTCGAAGCGGAAGTCTATGGCCTGACACTCTTAATGAGCATGCTTGTCCTTTGGTATACTCTGAAGTTCTTCTCAGAGCGCGGTAGCGGACGTTCAGTGCGCTATATGCTCCTCGCTGTCTACCTAGGTGTCTTGGGAATCGGTGTGCATATGGCGGTATTTCTGGTTATTCCAGTCGCGGCAATATTTTTCTCGCTGAAAAAAGAAGCCTCATCCCGAGATTGGGTTTACTTGTGTAGTTTCGTTGTAGCTGAATTGGTTCTAATTACTTTGATGTCATACGGTGGCATGTCAGGGGGATACAATCTCTTTCTCGTCGTTTCCGCCATTCTTTTCATTCTCCTGGCTGTAAAGCTATATCGCTCGATAAACGTTCCCTGGATAATAGCGTTAGGGGCGATCAGTATGATTATGATAGGGTTCTGGAAATTCATAGCCGCTCTGATTATAGCGGCAGTTTTGATTATCATCTACGGGTT
>JACZUZ010000084.1:3886-7509 GCA_022572905.1 Candidatus Zixiibacteriota bacterium
GCTTGCTGATTCTGGGAGTTGCTTTGCTGGGATTTTCGGTGAACGGTTTCATCCCTGTGCGCTCATCGGTCAATCCCCGCATTGACGAAAACAACCCATCCAAGGGTATGACGACCCTTGCTAATTTCGATATGACGACATTCGTTAATTTTCTGGAACGCAAGCAATATGGCTCAATGTCTATGACTGAGCGCATGTTCAAGCGCCGTGGTTTCTTTGAAAATCAATTCGGTCGGCATCATAATATGGGGTTCTGGAGTTATTTTGAAGAGCAATATTCCCCCGGAAGAGTAGTATTCATACCGTTTTTCCTGCTTGGAGCGCTGGGTGTGTATTTCACAATGCGAAAGCGCTTGGATGTGGGATATCCATTTTTAGTTCTGCTGTTGGTGTCATCGGTGGGCCTGATTCTCTATATGAACTTCGCAGACGGCATGAAGTATGATGTCGCCACAGGTGACGCATATCTGGAAGTGCGCAACCGCGACTATTTCTTCACTTCGGCGTTTGTGTTCTTCGGTCTGGCTATAGGACTGGGTGTATCTGCTCTGATGGAGCTAATTCGAACATCCGTCTCGAAAGAATCACAAGCTGGCGCTGTCAAGTCATCTATGGCTTTCGGACTTCTGGCTTTGGTGCCATTTCAGAGCAATTACTTCGTTAGTGATAGATCAGGTAATTACATTCCCTATGACTACGCTCACAACATTCTGGAATCCTGCCCCGAAAACGCAATATTATTTACATCGGGCGATAACGACACCTTCCCGCTCTGGTGTGTGCAGGAAGTTCATCGCCTCAGACGCGATGTTAGAGTTGTGAATCTCTCCTTGCTCAATACTGACTGGTATGTCGCTCAAATGAAAAATCGTTTTGGTGTTCCAATGGATCTTTCAGACAGCCAAATTGTCATAGAGTTCTACAAGTCAGGTGGACGCACAATCGCCAGACCTCCGCTTGCGTTCAACGATCGTGCGCGCCGTCGCCAGGCCTATCTGGTCGCCCAGCCATTTGACGGCGGAGTATTACGAGTGCAGGATATGATGGTTGACGAGATCGTGCTAGCATCAAAATTCATAACACCGGTGGCGTTTACATCTGAACCGTACGCCGAATCGCCATTGGGCTTGCGAAAGCTAAAAGAGACGCACGGAGTTGTGCATGAATTGAAACGTAGCCCTCTGAAACGCCAGATTGACGTAGACCATTCCTATGATCTCTTCATGAATAAGTTTCAATTCAGAGGATTGAACCAAACAAGCATCTGGCGAGACGATAACTCGACTGGTGTAATGATTTCCGTCGGTTTCGGGGGACTTAAAGTTTTCAACGAATATGTAGGCTTGATCTTAATCGCGAGACAGATCAACTCGATGGAGTCTCTCAAGTCAACTCCCGGCTGGGATGATAATATGCAGGCGAAGCTTGATACATTGAATCAAGACATGAACGACCACAATCCAGCTGATACCGCTATTTTTGGGGAGAGAGCCATGAATATCACCGACAGAATGATTGACGCTTATCCGGAATTCTGGATGTCGTATATAGTAGCCGCTGAGTATCTGAGAAAAGAAGGCGATTCCGCAACAGCTATGGACTATCTATTTAAGGGAGAGAAAACTCTTCAGGATTTCCTGGATAGTTCTCCGGAAAACGTCAATTACCGCCAGGACCTGGGTCTGTTAAAGCATGAAATAGTTCGAGTTATAGGCGACGCGGATGATCAGAATCGCGAGGAGGCAGCTTTGGAAATGATCTGGGACGGTTTCAAATCCAATCCCAACAGCGGAATGGCGTATCAGAAGCTACTGCAATATCTCTATGAACGTCGCAGAAACGCTGAGTTGGTAGAGGCTACCCGCATGCACGCCAAGTATAAAGTAAACCTATCTAACGCGAACGTTAAACAGATTTTAGGTCAGTTCCCCGAGTTGAATCAATAAATTTTCAATTGATATCTATTAATGTCGCCGTGTGTCAGCGTACATCGGCGTAAAATTTCGCAAGTGTTTCAGTCGGGGCTCCCACGCGGTATAACGAGTAAATCAATATCCAGAGAAGTCGCGTTTTGATAAACCCCGCGCGCTCATGCCTCCTCGGTGATAGAACCAATTTTGGTTCAACAATTCTCCGCGACAAAAAGTCACGAGCCATTCGCCTGCTGAAATCAAAATCTTCCATAATAGACTGATTTCGAAAGCCGCCCAATTTGTCAAAGGCGGCTCTGGTGACAAATATTCCGTTGTCGCCATAGAACGTGACGTTCTCAGAGCGGTCTCTATTTACTGGGATCACGCCAAGAATTTTTCCAAGTGATTTAATTAAGACATTGCTGCGTTCGAATACATTGCTAAATCCCCCGCCGGAATACCCGGCGTCAACTACACCTCTTATCGCGTCAAATGTTCCTTCTGGCGCGAGCACGGTAGCGTGTGGGAAAAAAAGTATCCCACCGCTGGCGATACTTGCGCCAGAATTGAGCTGAAGGGCTTTTCGTTTTTTGGCCGTAATCACTTTGTCGGCCAGAGTTTTGGCCAGACCAAATGTTCCGTCATCGCTACCACCATCAGCGACCACTATTTCAATCGGGCCTTCTGTTTCCGCTAGCTCCCTAAATCGCTTGATACAGCGCGGGAGCAGTTCGAACTCATTCCAAACCGGAATTACAACTGAAATCAAAGAATTAGGCTTGGCCGGAAAACCGGACTCTCCTCGACTTTGCATGGAGAATTCCTCGATTTGGTTAGGTCGCTTCATAGTCTCTTCCCAAAAAACGCGAAAATCGCGAAATCGTTCCTGGAAGGCCCAATCATGGAGATTCGCTCCGCTAATAGCAAGCCCGGCTCAGCCGTTCGGAGCTTTCTGTGGAGCATAAGCGGTGGCGTCGGACTGCACCAAAGGGAGGGGAAGGGGTTGCCAAATCCGAGGAAAATTGATTTCTTATACATAGGTTGGGTAAAACATTTGAGCATTCCGTTCGTATCCAAATTAACTAACGATGTAACCAGGAGGAGATATAGTCAATGAGTTTGTTAACCAAAATTTCAACGCGCAGGAATAGCGCCTTAATGACGCTGATTTTCGGCTGTTTGTCTACTTCGCTTATTCCGGTCGGCGCCGTTGCGGAGAATAGCACGACACCCGAATATGGTATCAGGGACAAAACGCCATCTCTCAGAGCGTTTACCAACGCCAGAATTGTTGTGTCCCCTGATCTGACTTACGAAAAGGGCTCACTAGTTATTGACAATGGCAAGATTGTGAGCGTCGGTAAGAATATTTCAGTCCCCAAGGCCGCGAGAATTGTGGATTTGAGCGGAAAGACAATATACGCGGCGTTTATAGATCCCTATGCTGAGTATGGATTCGAGAAAGCCAAGAAACAAAAGCGTGACCGGAATTCGAAACCCAAATACACCGGTGACAGAGTTGGCGGAAATTCCTGGAATGACGCGATCCATTCCCAGCGCAACTGGAGCGAGGAGTTTAAGCCAGACAAGAAATCCGCCAAGGATTTCATTGAACAGGGCTTCGCAATTGTCCAGTCTGTGAGGAAGGACGGAGTATTCAGAGGCAGGGGAGTCACCGCCTCTCTGGGAAAGGGTCTTCCCAATGATCTA
>JACZUZ010000085.1 GCA_022572905.1 Candidatus Zixiibacteriota bacterium
GGCCGCCAGGAGATTGGCTGAAGAAGGGAATGCTTGTATAAAGTGAGGATTGAATTCCTGAAGTTTGGAAAAAATTCGCTTGAGAGCTTCACCCTGGAGATGGTAGGACGAGAACACCAGAGCCCGCTGGAAGGGTTCATAAATCCAGAGCGGATCGCCGGGATTCTTGGCGACAACACCGGCTCTGAAAACTGCGCTGCGAGATGTTGGCGTATAGCCAACCTGGCTCCAGATATGATGACTATATGCGCTTTCAATGGCCTGCGAGACCCTCTTTTCTTCGAAGAACCCCATAGGTTCAGCGGTTGAACCCCCGGTGGTGACATATTTCCTCCGCTGAACGGGAATATTTCCGACAGTGAAGCGCTCACAGTTTTCCTGCATCATTTCTCTGTTCAGCAGCGGTAGTTCCATCAGAATTTCTTTAGGATTGCGCCTCTCCCAACCCGCTCTGAACTGCGGTTGCTCTGAATAAAAGTCAGTTAATACCGAAATCTTCGAAAAAAGCTCTCGAAGTTTTTGACATTCAAACCGCTCCAATTCTTCAGAGCTCTGGTAATTTTCAATCGCGAGGGATTTGAGAGTTTTCCTGTATGTCGAGCCGTAGATATAGGACGGATGAACTATTCGCGAAATATGCTTCGCCATCCGCCGTATTTTTTGATTGAGCCAGTTAGTCACGATAGTATGATATTATTCACGAAAAATCTTGTTCTCAGGTAGCTCTACCGGTCGCGGCCACACACAGAATAAGGCGCTTCCGCTCTCTGACGCTCACAAAAAAACGTGTTGCCTCTTGGGAAAACGAGGATATATTGACCTGTGGAACTTTCGCCCGCGCTTTGCGTAGTCAGAAGGAGCGCGGCGGCCTATTGCCCCGCCTACTTGCATACTGTATTAGAGACTCCTCACGCTCCTATGCGGTAGATTTTCGACTTCAAAAGAACTTCGCCATTACATGTCAATTGACCCCTTGAGAGGAAAAAATAAATTGAAGAAATTAGCCCTTAAATTCGGAGTCATCGCCACAGTTTTTCTGGCGCTTAGCGCTCAGACATCAATGTCTGCTCCATTTTCCGAAGCGGCTCGCAACAGAACCGCAAGCCCATTAAGTCTCGCGCCCGAAAATACGGCCAATACGTTTTTGGACCAAAATATTTTCGCCGAGCTTAACACCCAACCCGCATATCAGGCCGGAGATACGACTTTCTTTCTTTGTAATATCGGCGCCTACGACTTTGGAAGCGGATTTGGCGGCACCGATTGCTGGGGATGGCGCGACTCAAACGGGACCGATTACGCGATCATGGGAACGCTGGGCGGAATTTCCTTTTTCAATGCGACAACATTCGAGTTTATCCAGACTGTGCCGGGTCCTGGGCCTTGCGGAGCGACTTGGCGCGATATGGCCACTTACCAAAACTATTGCTATGCTGTATCGGAATGTGGCGATGCTACTGATCGGGGGATGATGGTTATGGACATGCAGTACCTTCCGGATAGTGTCAAGCTCCTGGGAAGATTCTTAGTTAACAATACTGCAAATTGGTGGTCGCATAATCTGGCTATTGATACCGTTAAAGGGTTTCTGTATATCGAAGGAAATTTCACAAGTAATTCGGGTTTTTCCGTTTTTGTTCACGACCTTGCCGACCCGTCCAGCCCGGCTTTTGTGGGTAGTTTTGGACCGGCTTTCGGCATTCACGATATCTATGCTATGAACGACACTGTTTATCTGGCGGAAGGGGGTTCATCAAGTTTTTCAATCTGGGATATGGCCAATAAATCATTACCTACACTTATCACGCGCTGGACTTCTCCAACCGGTGGACTAGCTCACAATATTTGGCCTACGGATGACAGAACTCACGTTGTTACAACTGAAGAGACGATCGGTAAAACAGTCAAAATCTGGGATATTCAGGATTTGAATAATATCCAGATTGTGGGTGAATACCTCGCTCCCGCTGGCCTGGCGCACAACGCGCATGTGGAAAATGACACGCTATACCTTTCACACTATGAATCAGGAGTGGCTATTGTTGATATAACAGACCCAACCAACCCAACCGAAATAGCGCTCTTCGATACCTGGGTGACGGAAAATCCCGGCTTTAACGGTTGCTGGGGTATTTTCCCCCACACCGGCAGTGATTTGGTCTATGCGGCCAATACGGACAATGTTCTCCTAATATTCAGCAAACAACACGCGGTTCTTGGTGATACGATGGTCGTGGAACATGCGCTGGGTGGGGCCGGGAATTCGGTCCGGGTTCGAGTAAGCGCCACGAATTCAATGCTAGCCCCGAGTTACACGGTTCCATTCGGTTGGACGGGCCCGATGAATCTGACCTTTGATTCGGTTTCAATCGCGGGAACCAGAGCCGATGGATTCGAGGTCGTTGATAACGTCGCTTTTGATCCTTTCGGCAAGCGAGCCGCATACCAGATAATCGCTTCAACTTCTAACCCTAGGGTGGGGCTGGAACCCGGAACCGGACCGATATTAGATCTCTTCTTCACCATACCGGGCTCTCCGGGGGATACTACTAATCCCATTGTTCTAACATCATTTTCCGGAGTTTCTCCCGTATTCGGAACTCAATGCCAGATAGTCTTGAATGCAGAAATTTCCCAAGGTTCGTTGACGCTTTTCACTTGCTGTGATCTCGCAGGTGACGTTGATGACGTCGGAGATGTGAACGTCGGTGACGCCAGCTATATCGTCAATTACATTTTCCTGGGCGGCGCCACCCCCCCATGTTGCGATCAGGCCGACGCTGACGGAGGCGGAGATGTGAACATTGGTGACGCTTCTTATATTTTGAAATATATTTTCCATGATGGAGCTTTGCCCCAATGCCCCATTCCAAGCGATTTGACTTGTCTGTAGTCTGGAGTTCATTCGGTCAGCTATTGTTTTAGCTCCTCAAAATCGACAATCCAATTTCAAATCTCACTAATTTTCAGAGAGAATATTCCCAGATGAGGCATATCCTGCGGCTATTGGGTTTGTCCTTGACCTGAGGCTTTGATATACTTTCAGATG
The DNA here is from genome assembly GCA_022572905.1 of Candidatus Zixiibacteriota bacterium. Taxonomy (GTDB): domain Bacteria; phylum Zixibacteria; class MSB-5A5; order GN15; family JACZUZ01; genus JACZUZ01. The sequence continues at coordinate 3,050 of JACZUZ010000085.1, forward strand.
TGAGCAAGGATGTAAGCATGGTTTCCAACAAAGTATTCATTGTCGGCTCATGTCGAACTGCAATCGGCAAGTTTGGCGGTACGCTTATGAAACTCAGCGCGGCCGATATGGGGGTAGTAGTAGCTGGAGACGCTCTGAAGAGATCCGGCATCGAGGCCAAAAGTATAGAAGAGTCATTCTTCGGTTGCGGTCGCCAGGCCGGGACCGGACCGAATGTGGCTCGTCAAATCACTCACCGAATCGGCGTCCCGGTTGATCGACCTGCGACGACAATTAACATGGCCTGCGCTTCGAGTATACAAACTATAATTGAAGCCGCTCGGGCTATCCGGCTGGGAGAAAGAGATGTTGTATTGGTGGGCGGAACAGAGTCGATGAGTAATGTTCCGCATTACATTTTTGGGGCGCGCTGGGGCATTCCTTTGGGTAAGTCCGCTCTGGTTGACGCAATGTATCACGACGGGTTTCATTGCAAACTCTGCGATATGGTGATGGGAGAGACCGTCGATAAGCTCGCGAAGGTCAAGAATATTTCACGCGGGGATCAAGATGAATACGCTCTTCTTTCACAAAACCGTACCGCGATTTCGCAGAAAAGAGGAACATTCACGAAAGAAATTACACCTGTGACAGTGAAGTCTCGTAAAGGTGATAAAGTATTTGAAATAGATGAACACCCGCGGGAGGGAGCAACGCTTGATGGATTCGCCAAGCTCAAACCTATTTTTGGAGCTGACGGGACAGTAACAGCGGGCAACGCCTGCGGAATCACAGACGGCGCTTCGGCGATGATTATGCTGAGCGAGAAAAAGCTAAACGAGTTGGGAGTTTCACCCGATGTGGAGTTGATAGAATACAGCCAGTCCGGCGTTAAACCGGAATTGATGGGGCTGGGACCTGTGCCCGCTGTAAAGAAACTTCTTAAAAAATCTGACCTGAACTTATCTGACATAGATTTGATCGAACTCAACGAGGCGTTTGCCGGGCAGGTTCTGGCCTGCCAGCGTGAGCTTGGATTGGACATGGATAAACTTAATGTAAAAGGCGGCGCGATCGCTCTGGGCCATCCGATCGGCGCCACCGGAGCGCGCATCGTAACAACATTGGTTCACACCATGCGCGATCAAAACGTGGAGTATGGCATGGCAACGCTCTGCGTTTCGGGAGGACAGGGCGCAGCGCTTCTATTGCGTAACTGCGGTAACTAAAATTTCGGCTGTCTGAAAAGCTAAATTATGTCGAGAGCGCAAGCGCAAATTAGTATGACATCCAGTCCCAAATCAGATTACACCATGGCCGAATTGATGGTAGTGGCGGCCTCTCGTGAAATTAAGGATAATGAGATAGTTTTTGTCGGAATGCGCTTACCTCTCCTGGCTTTTCTTCTGGCAAAGCGCCTGCATGCGCCGAGCGCAGTGGCGCTTTTTGAAAATGGAGTGATTCGCGAGTCCCCGGCAAACGAGCTATTGTTCACTATGGGCGACCCACCTAATATTCTTGGAGCAACTATGGCCACGAGTATGATTACTGTAATGTCCCTGCTTCAAAGTGGAAAAGTCGATGTCGGTTTTCTGGGCGCCGGCGAAGTAGATAAATTCGGAAATCTGAATTCGACTCTGGTGATAAAGCAAGACGGATCGAAAGTTCGGCTTCCCGGTTCTGGAGGAGCAGCGGATATTGCCTCGCTGGCAGGACGAATTGTTACGCTTATGGATCATTCTCGCAAGAGATTGCCCGAACGTGTGTCGTATCTGACTTCGCCCGGTTATGGTTCCGGTCCGAATTGGCGCGAACAGGTCGGATTAGTCCGCGGCGGCGCTGATTGTTTGATTACCACCAAGGGAATCCTGCGTTTTGACTCTGAGACAAAAGAGGCCTATCTGGACACTATCCATGAAAACATAGACCTTAAAGAAATAATATCTGAAACCGGATGGGCGCTGAAGACATCCGACAATTTGCGAAAGACATCCAACCCAACAGATGAAGAGCTGAGCGTGGTGCGCGAACTCGACCCCAACAGATTCTGGACGGCGTAAGTCGGCGCTTTTCAACCATCTGATTAGCGAATATGAAATTCTCTAAAATCAATTTAGCAATTGACAACCGTGTCGCCAGAATTACCCTGAACGCCCCGCCGAATAACATCATTGATACACAAATGATGGAAGAGATAACTAGCGCCATTGAAAGCGTTGAAAAGAATAATCCGGAAATTTTCCTGTTGCTCTTTGATGGAGCCGGGCAAAAAGCCTTTTCCAGCGGCGTTGAAATACGCGAACACACGCCTGAACTCGTTCCCAAAATGCTAACTTCATTTCACAAGATTTTCCGCCAGCTTATCGAATCCAGATTTCTCACTCTATCGGCCGTGCATGGCCACTGTCTGGGCGGCGGATTTGAGCTGGCCGTCTTCTGTGATTTTGTGATCGCGGAAGAAGGCGCTTCATTCGGCTTGCCCGAAATAAAGTTAGCCTGTTTCCCGCCGGTGGCCGTGGCGCTGTTGCCTGAATTGATCGGCAGAAAACGCTCCGACAGGTTGATTCTTACGGGAGAGTCAATAGACGCCAGTACAGCCCACGAATGGGGATTAGTCAGTTTCATTTGTGAAAACGGAAAACTCGCTGAGTCACAGAATAGTTTGTTGGATACCATGCGCGGTTTGAGCGTGTCCACCCTGCAATTGACCCAAAAACTCCGTTCCGAATGGAAAGAAACATTTCTATCTAATTTAGAACAAGCCGAGAAAATTTATCTGGAAGAACTAACTAAGACCGCAGACATGAATGAAGGAATTGATTCGTTTCTGAAAAAAAGAAAACCAATCTGGGAAAGCAAATAGCCAGGACTTTTTGGCTTAAGAAAAGCAATGAGTAAGCTTATTAGTATGTCGGAGGCTATAAAGTCGTTTGTCAATAGCGGCGACTCACTTATCGCGTGCACCTGCATGGAACAGAAAATTCCATTTTCCGCGGGTCATGAAATAATCCGACAAGGGATAAAGGAATTGACTCTTTTGTGCCCGATCTCGGATGTTCTTTACGACCAGATGATCGGCGCAGGGTGTGTAACAAGAATGATGCCCGCCTGGGTGGGGAATGTAATGATGGGCTCAGCCTATAATTTCCGACGCGCTGTCGAAAAAAATATTCCTCACCCGATCGAAGTCATAGACTATTCGAATCTTACGATGGCTTGCGCTATTCACGCCGGCGCTATGGGAATACCCTATATGCCAACTCGTTCATTACTGGGTAGCGATATTCTAAAAGGGAATGATTCGCTTTTGGAGATTAACTCTCCTTTTGACAAAAGCGAGCGCCTTTGCGCCGTGAAGGCTCTTAATCCGGATGTTGGTATTTTTCATGTCCAGCGAGCGGACAAGAATGGCTCCAGCCATACCTGGGGAAATATTGGAATAACATCCGACGCGGCGCTCGCGGCGAAGAAAGTTATCATTGTCGCCGAAGAGATTGTAGATTCAGCGGTAATTGAATCTGATCCCAATCGAACCGTGATTCCCGGTTTGGTTGTTGACGCTGTCGTGCATGACCCCTTCGGCGCGCACCCCTCGCCGGTTCAGGGGGCCTACAATCGCGACCATAAGTTCTATACTGATTATCACCAGCAGACACGTGAACGGGACGGTTTCAAACGCTGGCTGGAGGAATGGGTTTACGGTGTTGAAGATCGTTCAGACTATTGCGAAAAGCTTGGAAGAGATTGTCTGAATTCACTGAAGATAAAAGTATCGCGCCCGGCTGTTGCGACAGAATTCGGATACTAGTTCGAGTGGCGTTCTAACGAACTATATTCTTCGAGAGACAAGAATAGAAAAGAGGAGACAGCGAATCGCTGTCTCCTCTTTTTCGTCGACCTTAAATTACAGTTTGCGTTTACAGGCATGTGAGTCCGCCAGGATTCGGACATACCGGCGCCGGGGCGCCTACTACGAAGACATATCTCACAATGTAGATCGCGTCTCCGATATTAACGTCTCCGCCACCATCTGCGTCGGCCTGATCACAGAAAGGTGGCTTCGGACTGCCTTCTTCAAAGGCGTACTTCACAATGAAAATGGCGTCACCAATATCCACTTCGCCGCCATTATCAGCGTCACCCGGCGTCGGGCAATTGGCGGCTGCGCAAGTCTGCTCTGTGCAGGACACTCCAACTCCCTGGAACTGTCCGCCAGCGGCCTGACAATTAGCCGCATCGGTAGTCACGCAGCTTTGATCACTCAGGCAACAGGCTCCAACATTAGCCCAATCAATCTCCACCGTCGGTTTATGTTCGGCATGGCAGAACCAACCAACATGCGCGTTAGTCACTACGTCAAACAGTGGCAACGGCGCCGCGGATGGCGGCGGGAAGTACGCGCTATCCAACGGCGGAAGGCTGGATATGGCGGCTTCGGGCACAAACGGGATA
>JACZUZ010000086.1 GCA_022572905.1 Candidatus Zixiibacteriota bacterium
GCGGGTGTCGTCGCCACGATCTCTTCTATTGAATCCTCGCGTATTGATTTCACTCCCGTCCGGCCCACATAAGATTAGGGATGTTTGGGCGTCAGGCACATCATTAAAGTCACCCATTAGTAACAAAGGAGTCGTATTATTTCCTTCAATAAGATTGTTAATGTATATGCGCAAAGTAACCGCCTCTGCGGAACGACGCATAAGAGCTATTCCAGCCGTTTGAGCGCGCTCTTCTTCATCGCGAGGAGTAAAACTACTCGAACCCGGCCTCGGATATGTTAATAACTTGGATTTGAGATGTGCGGTGATCGTGTCAAATGTATGGCCGTTTTTGGTAACTCGAATTCTAAGCGCTCCGCGTCCCATTCTATCAACAGGCACGATATCACCCGAGCTTGAAACACGATTAATATCGAGAGCTGGTCCCGGGGGGAAATCCACTACTTCTTCTTCCTCATCAATTGGCATTTTTGACAAAAAAGCGACTCGAATACCCCGCCGATCAGGCATCCCAGATATCGCCATACCCGGATATCCTCCCGCTAATTCGCGTTGCAAGTCCTTAAGGGAATCGTCTCCACCCACTTCCTGAAACGCAATTACATCGGGATTAAGCCTGAGTATCGTCTGAGCCAGTAAATCCAGCTTGTTTTGATACTTGCTAATCTTGCTTGCGCTCGCATCATCAGCGGGCTTGTATAAATTTTCGACATTCCATGTCATGAACTTGATTGCAGTCATTTGAAACTCCTTCTAATTAGATATTCAACCTAAGTCTCATTCTCTACTTTAATCCGGGCAGCGCCAAATACAACCGGAGAAGTTCGAAATTGCTTCGGCTATGGGCGCCTGGCCCCTTTTCGCAGACAAAAAAATACGCCCTGCACCCGTCAAATCATGTCAGTCAAATTTACTCCGCTGTAAACTCATCCGCAACCCTGCTGTGGAAAATACTTGAAATTTTCACAATGTCAGAAACTGTCACTTGGATGAACGCAATGAACTTCTATATTTGAGCCGCATGGGGGCGAACAATTATGAATTCAAAGAAAATCAAAATCATCGGTGTTTCGGCATTTTATCATGACTCAGCCGCCGCGCTGTTGATTGACGGCGAGATAATCGCCGCCGCCCAGGAAGAGCGATTCACCAGGATAAAAGGCGATTCCAGCTTCCCGCGTAATTCTGTCGAGTATTGCCTGACCGAAGCCGGGCTGAAAATCGGCGATATTGATCATTTAGTATTTTACGACAAACCAATTCTAAAATTCGAACGCCTGTTGGAGACTTATCTGGCAATCGCTCCGTCGGGGTATCGTTCAATTGTCAGAGGAATGCCAATCTGGCTCAAGACCAAACTCTGGCTCGAAAGAATAATTACAAAGGAAACGGGTTTTGAAAAGAGCGTTCTCTTTGCGGAGCATCATGAAAGCCATTCTGCCAGCGCGTTCTATCCGTCACCATTCGAGAGCGCGGCTATTCTGACGGTCGATGGTGTCGGTGAATGGGCGACGACATGCATTGGGCGAGGGGTTGGCTCAGAAATAGAACTCACCCATCAGATCAATTTCCCCCACTCGCTGGGACTTCTCTACTCGGCCTTTACTTATTACCTGGGATTCAAAGTCAATTCGGGCGAATACAAATTGATGGGACTGGCGCCATACGGTAAATCAAGGTACGCGCAAAAAATCTTCGACAATCTCATTGATTTGAAACCCGACGGATCATTCAGGCTCAATATGGAATATTTTGATTATCTCGGCGGCCTGACAATGACGAACAAGCGCTTTGACAAATTATTTGATGGAGCGCCGCATAGACCTGAGACAGAATTGACTCAACGCGAAATGGACCTTGCGAGTTCAATTCAACAAGTCATAGAGGAGGCGCTTCTAAGACTTGCTAAGACTGCCCGAAAAGAAACCGGAGAGAAAAACCTCTGCCTGGCCGGAGGCGTTGCTCTGAATTGCGTGGCCAACGGGAAAATTTTGAAGTCCGGTTTGTTCGAGAACATCTGGATTCAACCCGCTTCGGGCGACGCTGGCGGCGCTCTTGGCGCAGCGCTCGCAATATGGCATCGCTATCTGGGCAAAGAGCGCAAATTTGGGCAACGCGACAAAAAAGATTCGATGCGTGGGTCGCTTCTGGGGCCATCATTTAACGATGAAAAGATCGTTGCAACTTTAAAAGCTAAGGGGATCGAATTTGAAAGGTTAGACGCAAGCGAACTTACGCGAAAAGTCGCCGCGCATATAGCAGGTGGCGCCGTTGTCGGTTGGTTTCAGGGGCGCATGGAATACGGCCCGCGCGCGCTGGGCGCCCGAAGCATACTTGGCGATCCCCGCAACTCCGCAATGCAGTCACGCATGAATTTGAAAATCAAATACCGCGAATCATTCAGGCCGTTCGCGCCGGTTGTTAAAGAGGATGCCGTAGCGGACTGGTTTGATACAGATAGACCCAGCCCGTATATGCTACTGGTGGCGGATGTAGCCGAATCCAAACTAAGCAAAGAACCAAACGACAGCGCCGCTGTGGGGTTTGATCTTCTAAAATCTATTCGCTCTGAAATTCCGGCTGTCACGCATGTTGACAACAGCGCCAGATTGCAAACAACCACTCGCGCAACCAATGAGCTTTACTATGACCTGTTGAGCGAATTTGGAAAACTAACCGGATGTCCTGTCCTGATCAATACGAGTTTCAATGTTCGCGGTGAGCCGATAGTATGCACCCCCGAGGACGCTCTGGAATGTTTTTTGAATACGGAAATCGATTTTCTGGCGATTGGTTCGTTCTTATGCGCGAAGACAGAGTCGCAACGCGGCGCCGCGCGCAAACCTACCGAGAGAGGACTGCCCCTTGACTAATTCATTACGCGTCCCGGCGCCGAGCCGCGCAGACCTGAGGAATTTCGGTATTGTCGCCTGCGCTATACTTATAGCTGTTTCAGCATATCAATTATATTCTGGGGCTACTGATACTGCTCTAATAGTGGCGACTTGCGGCTTGCTCTTCTTGCTGACAGGGCTTCTGGCTCCCGAAGCGTTGCGGCCGATTTATTACATCTGGATGACTTTGGGACTAATTCTCGGCTGGATAAACTTGCGAATTATTATGGGGCTGATATTGCTCTTGATTTTCACACCGGTGCGTTTAATCCAGCTTATTATCGGTCGCGATGTTCTCCACAGAAAACTCGACTCAAACAAGGACAGCTATTTTGTCCGCCCCAAATCTCGCCCCCCGAATCATTTCGAACATATGTCATAGCCCTTGAAAGTTCTCGTTAGAATCTGTTAAAGTCTCTTGCTCATAATTACGCTACAATAATTTGTGACATCCGACTCGGCGTATTCGATGAATCGAAATCCGATTCTCTTATACCATTCTATCAAATGCATCGCAGGTTCGGCGGTATCCAGCGCAATCTCGCTGGCATTGTCCTTACGGGCTAGCTCCTCGGCTCTCTCAATCAATAAACTCCTTACACCCTGTCTCTGAGCGCTTTGATGCGTAGCGAGATAGCGGAGCCCCATATCCGCAAGAGATTTGTATGAGCGATGAAGAAACTCTGTCAATTCTTCGAGCGAATCAGAGTCGCCAAATACGCGGATTAGCGGCGCTTCAGGAGACATATTTAACTTTTGCGATCATCCCGATGCAAAAGTAGCGGGACATTAGTAGTAATACTAACATCCCGCTACTATGTAGAATAGCCCTCTTCGGAACAAGAGAGAATTTTTCCGGAAAACTAACGCGGCATCACTGGCTGGCGCATACCTTCCATCTTAACCGGCCCGAGCGATTGCCCCGAAGTCTGGCCTATTGCGCCGGGGATCGCGCCAACTCCGACTCCGGCGGCTATGCCCAGAGTATCGCGAACAAGATTCGGATTGTTCGAGTATGATACAGCGTTCTCGGGAGTGATTTGTCCGCTCTTGGCCAATTTGATGAGCGAATCCTCCAGAGTAATCATTCCATACTTCGCGCCGGTGGTGAGAATATTCTGCAACTGGGGTGTTTTGGAGTCGCGGATGGACGCGCGGACCGCGTCGGTGGCGATCATTATCTCATGCGCGGCCACTCTACCGCCGCCAATTTTTTGTACAAGCGTTTGTGATATTACTCCCTGAAGAGTTAGCGACAACTGAGTGCGAATCTGCGACTGCTGTTCGTGCGGGAAGGCGTCAATGAGCCGATCCACTGTTTGCATGGCCGAGGTGGTGTGTAGTGTTCCAAGAACAAGATGACCGGTTTCGGCCGCGGTTGTGGCCAGAGATATTGTTTCAAGATCGCGAAGCTCGCCTATTAAAATCACATCGGGGTCCTGGCGAAGCGCGCGTCGGAGAGCCGATTGAAAATCCTTGGTGTCTGCGCCAATTTCGCGCTGGTTGACATAGCATTTCTTGTCGGCGTGGATAAACTCAATCGGATCTTCCATTGTTAAAATATGACCATCGATGGTACGGTTGACATGATCGACCATTGCGGCCAACGTAGTGGATTTTCCGGAGCCGGTCGGCCCGGTAACCAGCACCAGTCCGCGCGGTTTTTCTGAAAGAGCCCTGCAGATGTCGGGCAGTCCGAGTTCATCGAGAGTGGGAATTTCTACAGGGATCTTTCGAATAACCATAGAGCAGGAACCACGCTGCTTCATGACATTCACCCGAAAACGCGCAAGTTTGGGAACGCTATAGCCAAAGTCCAAATCGCCGCTTTTCGAAAACTCTTCCCAGCGTTCGGGAGAGACAACCTCTCTGGCAAGCTCCTCGCTTTTCTCGACTGTGATTCGATCCAGTCCTTCTATGGGCTTTAATTCTCCGTCAATTCGATATCCTGGCGGAGAGCCGACTTTGATATGCAGATCAGAGGCTTCTTTTTCAATCATCTGATGAAGTAGCGTGTCCATATTCATATAAGTAAATTCTCCTGGTTTAGATGACGATTTTGTGTCGGGGAAAACCCTCCCTGATTGAATCGGAAGGATGTATAAAAAGCATTAATCGGGCGGGTATTGCGGTAGGAGACGCTCAGAAATCAAAGCTCTTATAAGGCGCTGTCCTGTAATATGTTATGTCGATCTCAGGGATCAAGCTCTCAACGCTTATATCAAGTCACATCAATTATGGTTGCTTTCACTTTTATCTCATTGGGCGTGAATAGGAACGCAAAAAAATTGCCACGAGCGCTTCTTGGAACGCGTTTTGCATTTAACCCCATGTCGCCCCTGATCCGCAATAAACTAGACGGATTAGCAACAGAATACCGCCCCTCGTTGCAAAATACTGCAACTCTCCAGACAGAGGACAGAGGACAGGGTACAAGAGTTGTAAACAAATAGTATTGAATTCGCTACTATAGCCATTATGAAAGTCGAGGACATAGGATGAAAAAACTAATTGTAACGGTTGTCGGATTGCTTTTGATGCCGCTAGCCATCGCGCTGCCGCAGGAAGTTGCAATTACGGAATTCCCTCTGGGAGTTGGAGGAAGCGTCGGAGTTGAACACTTCAAGCCATATTTCCCACAGCTTCGTGAGCTGGCGGAGACGCTTAACAACTCCCCGGGAACGCAAGTAGTGATTACTGGTAGCGCTGACGGGGTTAGCTACAGCAATGACAATGACGCAAAGAACAGCGGACTCGCTCTGGGCCGCGCGCACGCCTTGAGAAATATTTTAGTGGAGGAATTTGGCGTCGATATCACGCGCATTATTATTCAGTCATTTGACGTTGAGGCCGAGGGGGCCGAATTTCGCTCGGTAAGCGCACGAATAATTTGGGAGATCAGCGCGATAGAAGCGCGTATTGACGCTTTAGAGAATCGCACGCCGAACGAACGAATAATAACGGAAACGATAGAGACTCCGGTAGCGCAAACTCCAAACGAACAGATGGGTCTCGCTCTCGGAGCAGGACTAACAACCACGCCATTCGGAGGGATGCCTATTGTGAGCGTCGGGGTAACCTGGAAACGTCTAGTTGATCTTGAAGTTGTGGCTGGCCACACTTTTTGGGATAACACTTTTCTATTCGATAACGAGAGTCTCGATACAAAGCGACGCTTGATTGGAGCCCGGATTGTTGTATATCCGTTTACTGAAAAAAGGGTCGGCCTTCTGGCTGGTTGGATGCGTTCAGAGGAGATAGCGCAAAAATTCTTCGAATATGTCAAACTATCCGACGGACCTGTCCTGGGTGTCCGCGCCTATCCGCACAAATATTTCGCTTTGACGGTGACTTTCAATCCCGCGAAGCATCGTACGGGAGGAAAGGCGGAATCATTCACTAAAAACAATCAGTTCATGATCTCCGCGATGGTGAGAATCCAGTTGGGAGGCCAGCGATGAAAGCGCTTACTCGCTTTGGCGTCCTGGCGGCGATTCTGCTTGTCGCTCAGTTGGCGACGAATTGCTCGAGCCCACTTGAGAGCCTCGAGGATCCCGTCAAAAATCCACCGTTCATCATACACGACACTGTTATAGTTACTGACACTCTCTTCCTGCTGGATTCGATCTTTATCACCGATACCCTGGTTCAGATCGATACAATCTTGCAGATCGACACTGTCATTATTAACGACTCAATTGTTCTGATTGATACTCTAATTCTGATCGATACCCTTGTTCAAATAGACACTCTTCTCCAAATCGACACAGTCTTCATCGTCGATACGGTAATAGTTGATACATCTGACGCGCTATCCTTCTGCGGCATATTGAACTCACGCCAGCAGGAGGTTGTCTGGTTGTTTAGAAATGCGGCCGGATCGTATCGTCTTGAGTTCTCGGGCTTTATTGAGAAGACTCGTCCACCGAAGGAAATAACAATCTTTGTTGGCGACAAGTCTTATATTTGGTTCCCGACCGAGAGCATGGAGTTTATCTTCGAGCAGGATTTGGATCAAAATGTTATCGTGAAGCTCTCTTCGTTGCCTGCGAATTCATTCGGTCATGACCTTCATGTTTGTTTGACTTTGGTACCGCTATAGAAAATCATAGCGTCAAAACATTGAAGATAAAGGTCGGAGTCCAACGGGCTTTGGCCTTTTTCTATTTGGTAGTTTTTTCTTAGCAGTTCTCTGCAGTTTAGCGCGGATTGGAATATTGAAAGCGCGTTATGGTTTTCGTTTGAAGTTGATAGAGATTGACTCTTTCATGTAATCATAGAGCTTTCTTTGTCTTCCATAACTTCTGCGGGGACAAGCCAGTAGGGCATGGTGACAGGCTTGCCGGCGCTCTTTCTATAAACGAACTGACGACTCTCCAATCGCTCATACTTAGCCCGATTTCTGTCATCAACTTTGAAATAAAGTTCTCCGTCTATGATTATCCCAGAAATAATCCCATTTCTGTAAAATTGCCCAACCCTCAAACATTGCGCGGGAAGTAACGCCGGGAGCGTCGCAAAACAAGTCATGCATGACATATTCGTGGAAAGAATTGTCTGTCATAATTCAGATAC
>JACZUZ010000087.1 GCA_022572905.1 Candidatus Zixiibacteriota bacterium
GTCATCTTTATCAATCAGATTCGCATGAAAATCGGGGTAATGTTTGGCAATCCCGAAACCACAACGGGTGGCAACGCGCTCAAATTCTATACGACCTGCCGCTTGGACATTCGCCGGATAGCGACAATCAAAGACAACGGCGAAATGATTGGCTCGCGCACCAGAGTGCGAGTGGTCAAAAACAAAGTCGCCCCGCCGTTCCGCGAGGCTGAGTTCGATATTATCTATGGCAAGGGCATTTCGCGTGTGGGCGAGCTGATCGATCTGGCCGCCACGCACGGAGTAATCGATAAATCGGGAGCATGGTTCAGCTACGGCGCCGACCGTCTCGGACAGGGCCGCGAAAACGCACGCAAGTTCCTTGAGGAAAATCCTGAGCTCCAGAAGGAAATCGAGCAACTGGTTAAACAGAAAATGGGTTTCGGCGGTGATGGTACGACTAACAACACGACTAACAACACAGAGGATAAGAAAGCGCCGAATCCGAGAGTTGATATAGAAGAGCTGGTCAAGGGCTAGCGGGACTGTTGATAAACCCCGTAGGTCGGGTTCCGTAGGCCCTGTTTTAGCAGGGGGAAGAAACCCGACTACTGTTGCAAGTAGAGGAATTGACAGGTTCCGTGCGCGGCAGATGTCCGACTCGGCTGAGCTCGCGGAAGTCACATCTGCCCGTCCAGGAATTTATTCGCGCCTGTAATTGCCCACGTATCGTAACTTTATATGATCGCAACTTATGCCGCTAGTAATCAAATCTACCAAGACCCGGCGCAGTTTGATTCTCGATCTGGAGGGTGGCTCAATTTTTGAGTTTCCCCTGACAGTCACCCGCCTGCGGTCCTTTTACGAGGGCGATGAAATTGACCTGGCCGAGCTTGAATCTCTAAAAAGTAAGGCGCTGGAAATCCAGGCCGACGATCTGCTAGCCCGTAAAATCGGACTCAAACCGCGCACGCTGGGTGAATCACGCAAAATCCTCAAAGAATATGGTTACTCCGAGGAAGTGACGGTTCGAATCGTCGAGCGTTTCGTGGAGCGGCGGATTCTCGATGATTACCGTCTCGGGTCTGATCTTGTTAAATCAATCTTGAAAGAGCGCCCAGCCGGGCGGATGTATTTGCTTTCCGCGCTGCTCAGGCGGATGATTTCACGCGAGATGGCCGAGGAGATTCTCGAAGAAATCATGAGCGATGTCGACGAGACCGAAATGGCTATCCGGCTTCTCAAGAAGCGCTGGTCGAGCCTGAAAACCTTTGATCTTGAAACGGCGCGCCACAAGGGGTATAATCATCTGGCGCGCAGGTCGTTGAGCTACGAGGCCAGTAAGGCCGCCTTTGAACGACTAGCGGCGGAAGAGCCAAACTTCCACTCCGGATAAAAGATTACTGATCTTGAGCGGCGGGTTGGCGGAAATGACAGCCTCCGGGAAAACCTTCCTGTCGCGCAGAAATCAGTGAAAACCAAGACAAACCCGCAACCTTCCAAATCAAATTCAACCACCGCTGACATCCGTCAGTCGTTTCTCGATTTTTTCACAGAGCGAGAACATAAACTTGTCGCGTCTTCACCGGTGATTCCATTCGATGATCCCACGCTGCTTTTCACCAATGCGGGGATGAATCAGTTCAAGAAAGTTTTCACCGGCGAGGAAAAACCGCAGGCGCCGCGCGCGGTTTCAGTTCAGAAATGTATTCGCGCAGGCGGCAAGCACAATGATCTCGAAAATGTCGGCTTTACCACGCGACATCATACTTTTTTTGAGATGCTCGGAAATTTTTCATTCGGAGATTATTTCAAAGAGGAGGCGATCAGCTATGCCTGGGAACTTTTGACAAAAGTCTATGAGCTTGATCAGTCGCGGTTATACGCCACCGTTTACAGCGACGATGACGAGGCTTTTGAACTCTGGGAGAAAATTGCGCCGGAATTAAAGGACGGCAGAATACTGCGCTTCGGAAAGGAAGATAATTATTGGTCGATGGGCGAAGTTGGTCCATGCGGGCCTTGCAGTGAAATTCATTATGATCGCGGCGAGCGATTCGGAAAACTTTCGGATGGCGCAGGCATTAACAAACCGGGCGAACGCTTCGTTGAAATCTGGAATCTCGTGTTCATGCAATACAATCAGCGCGAAGGCGCGGATAAACTCGAACCACTTCCGAAACCGTCGGTCGATACAGGCGCGGGACTGGAGCGCATTGCATGCGTCATGCAGGATTGCGATTCGAACTATGATATTGATCTTTTCCAGAATATAATTCGCGAAATCGAGAACGAAACAGGAATAAAATACAGCTCTGGAGACAAGGGAGCTTCGCATCGAGTGCTCGCCGATCATGTGCGGGCGCTAACTTTTGCGATTGCGGACGGCGCCGGTATTTCCAATGAAGGCCAGGGATATGTCTTGCGGCGTATTCTGCGCCGGGCGTCGCGGCATGCGCGCTTGCTGGGATGCGAAGATGCGCTTATAAGTAGACTTGTTCCGGCTTTAGTTGCCGAAATGGAGAATGTCTATCCTGAGATAAAAGAAAAGCGCGCGCACATTGTTAAAGTCATTCGCGCCGAGGAAGAGTCATTCGGCAGAACTCTGGACACAGGTTTGAGGCTTTTTGCCACTGAAGCGGCGGCCCTAAAAGATAAAGGTGAATCAATATTGCCGGGTGAAGTGGCTTTCAAATTATACGACACGCACGGTTTCCCTGTGGATATGACAGAAGTGATGGCACGCGAGAACAGTTTCTCAGTTGACATGGAAGGCTTTGAGCGCGAGATGGAAAAACAGCGCCAGCGCGCGCGATCATCGACAAGCCTGACAACTTCTGGAATGATGAAACATTTGGATGACATGTTAAAGAGCGGCCTGAAATCAAAGACGCCGACTAAGTTCGATCGAGAGACATCCGAAAAGGTTGCAAAGGTAATTGATTGCAAGATAACCGAACCTGGATACGTCGCTATTGTTCTTAATCACACGCCGTTTTACGTGGAGGCGGGCGGGCAGGTAAGTGATACAGGATTCATCTATAATGATAGCTTCAAAGTTAATGTTACATCAATGCATAACTACGATGGTTACTATATCCACACTGGAAAATTGGACAAGGGTTCATATTCCGATGTAGTGGATAATACGTCAGTAACGGCTTCAATTAACCAATCCCGCCGCATAGATATTATGCGCAATCACACAGCGACACATCTAATGCACGCCGCATTGCGTAAAATCCTCGGGGAACATGTCAAGCAATCCGGTTCGCTGGTTAGCGATGAAAAATTACGCTTTGATTTTTCGCATTTCGAAGCGCTGACCAATGAACAGCTCATGGCCGTCGAAAAACTTGTCAACGACAAAATTTTGGAAAGCATTGAAGTTGCGATAGTAGAAATGCAAATTGAAGAGGCGCAAAAAACAGGGGCGATGGCCCTGTTTGGAGAAAAATACGGTGATCTGGTTCGCGTGGTGTCAATAGGCGATTTCTCAAAAGAACTTTGCGGTGGAACGCATGTTTCCAATACATCATCAATTGGTCCATTTATGATTACTATGGAAGGTGGTATAGCCTCCGGTGTCAGAAGGATTGAAGCGCTCACTGGCAGACGTGCGACAGAAAGAGCGCTGAGATCGAGTTCAATAGCGAAAACTATTTCGAACGCGCTGAAATTACCAGAGGAAGAAATAGTTGACGGTGTTTCGCGTTTGCAAAAGGATAACGCCAAACTTCAGAAAGAAATCAAGAAGATCAAATCTGAACGCTTCGCAGGAGGGGCATCGGCGGTAGGTGACGAAATCGATGTTGGGGAGTTCAAACTTATCTCTCACGATTTCAGTGAAGTTGAGATGGAGGCGCTTACAGGCTGGATGGACGCACAAAAATCCCGCGGCGAAAAAGTAATTGCGGCTGGGTTGGGTCTGGTTGATTCCAGAAGGGTTTTTGTGCTGGGTGTTTCGTCTGCGGCAATGTCCAAAGGCGCACATGCGGGCAAAATAGCTAAAGACTTTTTTGAACAAGCCGGTGGCCGCGGTGGCGGAAGAGATAATTTCGCCCAGGGCGTTGCGCCAGCTGATGTTGAGTCAGCGATACTGTTTTCAACATTGAGAAAGATTGTTGAAGAAATTAGCGCTTAAATTTAAGATTTGAATTCGATATACTATTTAGTCTATGCCAGAACGTGAAATATATCAAAAGCTCTTGAGCGCATGCGACGAGAGGCGCGGTGGGTTCTTGCTCTTGATTGATCCGGATCGTTCTTGTCCTCCTGAGCTTCTGGAACTAATTGAATCCGCGGAAGAGTCCGGTGTTGACGCTATTTTAGTTGGCGCCTCGTTCATGTTCTCAGATAAATTCTCAGAATCTGTACGAGAAATAAAAAGCTTGACACCTTTGCCTGTGATTCTATTTCCCGGAGGCGCCGGACAAGTTACATCTCATGCCGACGCTATACTGTTTATGTCTCTTATATCCGGCCGCAATCCGCAGTACTTGATTGAAGAGCAGGTGCGCGCCGCGCCAATTGTTAAAGCATGCGGAATCGAACCGATTCCGACCGCATATATTTTAATCGAATCGGGTTCTTATACAACAGTTGAATATGTTTCCAATTCGCGCCACATTCCACGCTCTAAAAGCGATCTGGCTGTTGCGCATGTCCTGGCCGCAGAGATGATGGGCATGAAAATGGTTTATCTTGAGGCGGGTTCGGGCGCGCGATTATCTGTTCCGGACGAAATGGTAAAAGCTGTCAGCGCCAATATCGAAATTCCAGTTATTGTTGGAGGCGGGATTACGACGCCGGAAGATGCCGCAGAGAAAATTTCCGCAGGAGCCTCATTTGTGGTGGTTGGCACACGTCTTGAATCTCCTGGAAATAAAAATAGACTTTGCGAATTTACAGCCGCCTGCCATCCCACTTTGGTCCCAATCTTCAAATAGCAATAACTTGAAAGTCTAACAACAGCTTCAATCCACAGGGAATAACAACAAAATGAGTTTTTCACGCGAAGAGCGTATCAGACATATTCATGATTTGGCGAAAGAATGCGCAAAGTTGCGTCACGAGGTCGCCGAAATTCTTCACGGAGATATAATTGATCTCGCATCACAGATGTCGGCAGTGATTGGGGCAGGCGCCAAAATTTTGGTATGTGGTAATGGTGGTAGCGCCGCGGATAGCTCCCATCTTGTTGGCGAATTGGTCGTGCGTTTGAGCGCCGAAAGAAGTCGTACAGCGCTCCCGGCTATTTCTCTTTCCGCCGATTCGACAGTCTTAACCGCTGTTGGAAATGATTTCGGATTTGAAAAAATTTTTTCTCGCCAGGTTGAAGCCCTGGGACTAAAGGGCGATATGCTCCTGGCGCTATCAACATCGGGGAAGTCCGTAAATCTTTTGAGCGCCGTCGCAGCCGCCAAGAAAAAATCTATGCTCACGGCAGCGCTTCTTGGAGCTGATGGAGGAGATTTAGTCAATGCGGTCGAGAGATCAATTGTGATTCCCTCCGATTCGGTTCAAAGAATACAAGAAGAGCAAAAATTCATTATCCATCTTCTTGTCGAACTAGTTGAAAGTGATCTGTTTGGCTAAATTCCGTGGCTAATACACGTAACTTAGATCTGCTTATAAGATCAAGAGACGGAAGTCCTATATGATCACTTGGCGCAAACCGCTTAGTTTAGCATGGTTGGTCGGATTTGGCGGTTATTTCTTTTTTCTTACGAACAGTATTTTCATTTCACAGTCGTTTCTGGGCGTTACGCTTTTTCTTTTTGTTCTGGACAGACTCGTTCACCGTTCTTACTCAAGTTCGCATTCCGAAAAAATAGTCTATAGATTTGTTTTTGCGTTTGTGGGTCTGAGTTTTCTCTCTGGTGTCATCAATGCGGGCTCGGTTGACGCTATTTTCGCCTTGAAAGAGGAATGGCTTTTTGTCTTAATTCCCCTCGGCGTTTATGCGGCGCGAGATGAAATCTGGAGAGAACGCTTAATCAAAATACTCCTGATCTCCACAGCGATCATGTCACTTCTGGCCATCATGCAACATTTCGCAGGCTTTCCAACAAAAAACCCGCCTATAGTTTCGCCCGATGGCGGATTTCGCTCTCCGGGTCTGTTCGACAATACGCTCACATTTGGCAACCTGATCGCCCTTCTATCCATATTCTTTCTTTCATTGGGCTTTACAAGTAACTTGTCGAAATATCGAATCGTTTACGCAGGGACAGGCTTTCTCGCAGGAGTCGCCACATTGTTCACATACAACCGTGGACCTGTGACAGCTCTATTTGTTACTGTCATCGCTTTGACCGTTTTCAACGCTCGACGCGAGTGGAAATTTTCGTTAGCGGTTGTTGGCGGATTGATTGCTGTAGCGCTGATTTTCGCTCCTGGAATAACAAAGAGATTTGGATCGCCGGAAGGCATTTTTGTAACCGAAGATAGCGGAATTAGACAGAGATCAACAGCGCGAACGGTTATCTGGAAAACAGCGGCGACAATTATTTTAGAAGACCCGGTTTTTGGAGTGGGGCAGGGAAATTTTCTCAAGAATTATCAGACTAAATCAGACAGTACTATTATAGTAACTCACACTCACGCACATAACGATATATTGAATATCGCCGCCTATGCGGGAATTCCAACGGCGCTTGTATTTATCGGCATGTGGGTCGCTGTGATTAGGCTATTTTACAGGTCGGTACGGAACGGTTCGGCAGGATCAGCTTCATACCAGATTTCGGTTGCGGCCTTATTCAGTTCGATTTGTTTCGCGATTTGTTCAATGAGCGAAGCAACCTTTGCCGATGAAGAGGTTCGGGCAGCGCTGATGGCTATCTGGGGTTTTGGCCTCTGGTCGGTCGAAAATACGGGTTGTTCCGATCGGACATAATCCAGGCCGAACGGTATAAACAAAATGTTCCTTGACAGTCCTATTGGCTAAGGGCTAGCTTAGGAGCTTCGGCGTTACTAATTCGCCAATATTATACTGAAAAAGTATTTAAAGGAAGAGAGCGAAATTATGGCGAATAAAGAAATATCAGACGGGTTACAATGGCCCTTCGGGCCAAAGAACTATCTCATTTTTGGGGCTGGCATGATATCGATAATTCTGGGTTATATCACGTTGGCCTACACGGCGCCGGATCCAATTCCAGGCGACAATAGTTGGCCACAGCTACTCTTGACTATTTCGCCGGCTTTACTTGTTATCGGTTACTGTTTTCTTATTCCCATGTCAATAATAGTCAGAGGCCGGGAGAGCGAGCCTTCAGGCGCGAAAGCGGATTCATAGCGGTTAACGCCAGATTTGCGGGCGACAGATTGATCGACCTGGTTTTCCTGAAATAAGAGCCTCATTCAAGTAACCACTTTTTGTTGTAGCCATGATTTTTCGGAATTATTCTCGAATTGCCCGACCAAATTCAATGAAGTAGAAAAATACTGT
>JACZUZ010000088.1 GCA_022572905.1 Candidatus Zixiibacteriota bacterium
GGCTCAAAAGGAGATAGAAATTGAAGAGTAAGAAAAATGAATCGAAACGCTATTGGTTGATGAAAACCGAGCCAAACGCCTTTTCCATTCAACATCTGGAAAAACTACCCAACAAGACCACTCACTGGGACGGGGTTCGAAATTATCAAGCTCGCAACACTCTCAGGGATGATATCAAAAAGGGCGATGGTGTCCTTTTTTATCATTCGATAGTTGACCCGCCATTGATTGTAGGCGAATGTGTGATCACTCGCTCCGGATACCCCGATCACACAGCTTTTGACCCGAGCGAGAAACATTTTGACCCGAAAAGCGATCCCCAGAACCCGCGCTGGTTTATGGTGGATCTGAAACTCAAGCGGATATTCAAAAGACAAATATCCCTTTCCGAAATCAGATTAACGCCCGGATTGGAGAAAATGGAAGTAGCCAAGCGCGGCCAGAGGCTCTCGGTAATGCCAGTGACTCCCAAGGAATGGGAGATCGTTCTGAAGCTGGCCGGGAAATGACAAGTGTGGGGAAAGGGGTTGCGGCCAAGATACGCGTTTCAATGCTCCTGAAGTTTCCGAAAGATTTGGAATCAATCAATTTTGCATCGATTTAGCGGATAAATCTTGTCTCATCCGAAAAAATTCAAATAATTTCTAAAATATTTTCGCTTAAATTTTAGCCCATATCTCACTTTTGCGACATCTTTTGACAAGACTTTCTCTTCGTAACTATTTCTTAATCAATAGTTTATATCCGTTGATTTCTTACCAATTTTACGGCTTAAAGTCCGCGCAATTGGCTCTTCTTCTGCAAGCTCCTATTAATCAACGTCTTAACAAAACCCTGCCACTAAGTTAATAATTCTCATAATCCGTAAAATTGAATGAAAATTGAATGGTTTAAATAGTAAATAAGCTCTTGAAAAATGGGAGCTTACGGCAGATTCTCATTGACTTTTCATCGATGATGGGCTATAATTTTTGTGTCTACTAGTTCTTGGTGTCCTAGTACACATCTGACAGTTTAAGAACAATTAACAACCGCAAAGCCAATTCTACACGAGTAGGCTCTGCCCAATAAGCCACGGAAGGCGACCAGTCGGCCGAGGAATTCTATTTTTTACTAACTTTGTTATTTTAGAAAAGACAACAGGAAGAAATTACTGAACTCATTGATATAAATACTTTTAGAACATGATTTAGAATTTTGATTGATATGTTTCACGTGTCTATTTTCGATTGCAACTACGCCACGCGTATTCACGTACGCACAAACTCCGAACGCTGGTCGAGTGGCCAATACTCGATTAGTGTGTTTTAGGATTCTTGAAGGTAAGAATGTTTTCCGCACCCCCGCCCACACCCACACCCCTTGTCCCCCCGGCCCACGAATGCGGGCAAAGAAACCGATGTAGAAAATCTAACCGTTCAGCTATCCCAAATTTGCTTTTCGCAATTTTGGTTGTGGCTATAGGTGTCTTTGGTTCTCCCCTGAGAGCCTATGCGGCATTAGTTTTAACTGATAATAGCGCGTATTCGGCAGGATTATCTGCCTCTATAGATGGCTCTGCGTATGGAGCCAATGAAGACGTAACTCTCCAAGTGACTTATCTGGATGGCTCACTATTGGCCGGTACTTCGGGCGATCCATGGACTGTTACTTCTGACAATCAGGGTAATTTCCTTACTTCCTGGATGACTCCCATGCTTGACACGGTAACGACACTCCTTTTGACCGCTGTTGGGGTGCGGACAGGAGATTCAGCTCAGACCACATTCGCCTTCGCTCCTCCCGCGGCCAATCTGGATCAACTCCGAAACGGTGGTCCGACGAATCCGCTTGATACGGGCGCCTGGGTAAACGGAAACTTAGGTTCGCAAACTTCCCATTACGTTGAAGCCTGGTCAGCCGGATATCGAGCGGTAATGACCGATATGCCAATCGGTGATACTGTTACTCTCACTCTGGAATATGATATTCGCCATAGCAGTCGAAACGCGCTGGATTATCTGACATACTTTGACCGTATCGATGATGACCCTGACGGCTCTCACCTTTCAAGATTCGGCCATACTCAAGAAGTAATAGACCCTACTGTCGGAGTGTCTGCCTATACTGGGAACCCACCATCAAATGATCAATTCGCTATTCCGGTTCCAACTGTAAATAAGGATGTGAATGGCGACAGCGAGCCAGAAACAAGCTTTTTCAACCTTACTGACCCTGAAGATAGAAAAATGCATCTCTGGGGTGGAGATATTACGGCTATTTCATATCCCACACCCGGAGCAGGGGAAGGCGATCTTACAGCGGCGAATTCATCGACTAGAATAGAAGTAACTTTTGTAGTAGACAGCCCTACGATGATTCTCGCCTGGGGCGGCCATATTGGAAGCCGCAACGACTGGGATTTTGACGGAGCAACTCCTAATTCAGCCGGTGGCATTAGTGGCTCGCCATACCATATGCGCCTGATCGACTGGAATCTTAACAATCTGGGTAATCAGGATCGTTCACTCTCGGCCGACGCTGTTGCGGCGCCCCCGGCTTGTAGTCTTTCGGTTGACAGTCTCAATGTTTGCAAAGGCACGGACACCTGCGTGGTTGCGATAGCCTTCCAGGGCGTACCTCCTTACTCGTTTTCCTGGACTGGCCCGGGCGTATTCAGCGCCACAAACGACACTATATGTTTTACAAATCTCGGAACTTCTGACGATGGTTATTATGTAGTCACTATTCTCGATTCAAATGGTCTTGAAGCCAAATGCTCAGTTCTGGTTTCGGTAAATCTGCCACCTGTAGCGAGTTGTCCATCCGGACCGATAAATATGTTCGTCTGCGATCTAAGCGATATTTGCATAGCAGGATTTTCATGTACAGACGCCGAAGGTGATCCTGTCACCACAACGATAATCGGCGGAACTCTCTCAAACGATACAGTTTGCTTCACTCCGATCGTGGGCGCGAATGTTCTCACGTTCATCTGTGAGGACTCATGCGGAGCGGATACATGTTCAGTAACAGTTAACGTAACGTTAAACAGCCCACCAGTGTCGAGTTGTCCATCCGGACCGATTAACTTGTTTGTCTGTGATCTGAGCGATATCTGCGTTCCCGGATTCTCCTGCACCGACGCCGACGGTAATCTCAGCTCCTCGGTAGTTAGTGGCGGAACGCTCTCGAACGATACGGTCTGCTTTACACCGGTCGCTGGGACTAATACAATAATTCTTACCTGCACTGACTCATGTGGAGCGACGGATGTCTGTACGACAATCGTTAATGTGACGTTAAACACCCCGCCAGTGTCGAGTTGTCCATCCGGACCGATAAACTTGTTTGTCTGTGATCTGAGCGATATCTGCGTTCCCGGCTTCTCCTGCACTGACGCTGAGGGCAATCTTGCCTCGACAACAGTCAGCGGCGGAACGCTTTCGAACGATACGGTCTGCTTTACTCCTGTGATTGGAGTTAATACAATAATCCTTACTTGCACCGACTCCTGCGGAGCCACTGCGGTTTGCACGACCATCGTTAATGTGACGTTAAACAGCCCTCCCGTAGCGAGTTGTCCTGCTAGCCCGATTAATCTGTTTGTCTGTGATCTCAGCCCGATCTGCGTAGCCGGTTTTGGATGTACAGACGCTGACGGTAACCTTGCCTCGACAACAGTTAGCGGCGGAACCCTCTCGAACGATACGGTTTGCTTTACTCCGGTGGTTGGTTCGAATACAATAATCCTTACCTGCACCGACGCCTGCGGTGCAACTGATGTCTGCACGACAATCGTCAACATCACGGTCAATCAACCTCCTGTGGCGAATTGTCCTTCCGGCCCGATTGATCTGTCTGTCTGTGATCTCAGTCCAATATGCATAAAAGGATTCTCCTGTGCAGACGCCGACGGCAATTTGCTAGCAAGCTCAGTTAGCGTTGGGACCGTCTCAAATGATACGGTATGTTTCACTCCTGTACCTGGACCTAATCCAATTATTCTGATATGTGTAGATTCCTGTGGCGCAGCCGATGTCTGTACGACCATCGTCAACGTCACGGTAAATCAGCCGCCGGTAGCGAGTTGCCCGGCCAGCCCGATCGATAAATTCGTCTGTGATCTCAGCCCGATTTGCATAGCCGGTTTTGGATGTACAGACGCTGACGGCAATCTTACTTCAACAACAATAAGTGGCGGAACGCTCTCGAACGATACGGTCTGCTTTACCCCCGTCTTTGGAGCCAATAATTTGATTTTGACCTGCACCGACTCATGCGGCGCAACAAGCGTTTGTACCACAACAGTTACAGTTACTCTGAATTCTGCCCCGGTAGCCACTTGCCCGCCGGGTGACACAATTACAACAAATGATCTCAGCCCGATATGCATCTCCGGTTTCTTCTGCAGTGACATTGATGGCAATCTGGTTTCTCCTCCTACAGTGAATGTTGGAACAATCAGTGGCGACACAGTTTGTTTAACACCAGTAGCCGGAGAAAATCTGATCATTCTAACCTGTACAGATTCGTGCGGAGCTGTGGATGTCTGCACAACGTTAGTGTTCTTGAATAGATATCCTACCTGCAATATCGGTGAGGCAGACCCAACCGTAACCCTCTGTGAGCCGGAGGAAATTTGCTTCCCATTCACCTCCACAGATCCCGACGGCAACTTATTTGGATGCGAAGTAGTGAGTGGGGCCGGAGTTGTGATCGGGGACTCTCTCTGGTGTTATACGCCATTGGTTAATGAAACTGACACTGTTACCATCCAATGTTCAGACAGCCTGGATGGAATTTGTGAATTTACTTTTGTGGTAAGCTTTATAATAAACGAGCCCCCAACACCATCATGCTCATTTGTGTCACTCGATACATCCGTATGCAGTTTGAGTGATACATTATGTATCCCTGGTTTTTCATGTAGTGACCCTGACGGGAATCTCAAAACTTCTTTCGTGAACGTTGGAACACTTTCAGGCGACACGCTCTGTTTCACCCCTGTCTCGGGCGCAAATACGATCATCCTGACCTGTGTGGATTCATGTGATGTTACTACTACTTGTACAACTGTCGTTAATGTGACTCTCGATTCGATCCCACCGATATGCATTGCACCGGCTGACACAACCGTTCAGTCTATTGGCGATGTTCCAGCGCCGGATACCTCGCTGGTTACAGCTACTGACAATTGTGACGGCGATCCGATCAAAGCTTTTGTTAGCGATTCAACCGATAACCAGACTTGTTCTCAGACTATTATTCGTACTTACAAAGTCACGGACGCCAGCGGCAATGTCAGCTTCTGCGATCAGATTATTACCATTACTAGCGCCAACCCGAAGATTACTATTGTTCAAGCGGACAGTGTATTACAGGGCCACAGCGTTTGTCTCTCGATAACTTCCGAGGGCTCAACATTCGAACTCGGTGGATTCGACTTCATGATCGCTTATGATCAATCGGCTCTCACGGCGCTAAGCGCTACGCCAGGTGATTATATTGTCAATTGCGGCTGGGAATATTTCAGCTATCGCTTCGGCCCGTTTGGCAACTGTACTGGTGGCTGTCCTTCGGGATTATTGAAGATACTCGCTGTTGCGGAGACTAATGATGGCTTCAACCATCCGGACTGCTTCGGTCCGCCGAATAATGATCCAATAGAGCTGGCCAAAATTTGCTTCCTGGTTTCCAACGACAGAACCCTTGAGTGTCAGTTCGCTCGGGTGAGTTTCTTCTGGACAGACTGCACGGACAACGTTTTGTCTGACAGAACCGGCGATGTATTGCTTGTATCCAGGGATGTGTTTATGGATCAAAATCCAATTCCGATCACCGACGGTACAACCGGATTCCCAACCGGAACAGGAATTCAGGATGTATGTTTCTTCGGACTGGATACAACCAAGCCGACTCCTAATCGCTGTGTTGATTTCTACAACGGCGGAGTTAGAATAATCTGCGCCGACGAAATCGATGATCGTGGTGATCTAAACCTCAATGGACTTGCTAATGAAATCGCGGACGTTGTCGTCTACACGTCATACTTCATAGAAGGACTGGCGGCGTTCAAGATTAGCGTTGAAGGCCAAATTGCGGCGTCCGATGTCAACGCTGACGGAATCGTATTGAGTGTGGCTGACCTGGTATATCAGATCAGAATCGTAACAGGCGATGCGCTCCCGATCCCGAAACTGACTCACTTCGAAAAGACCGCAACATTCAGCTCAAGCGCTGGTGTGATTTCCACCGATATAAGCCTAGGAGCGGTGTTGTTCACTTTCGAAGGTGAGGTCAACGTAGATCTGCTTGCTGGCGGAGTCGAAATGGTGACTGGCATCGTCGATGGAAATACCCGAGTTCTGATTTACTCTATGGACAAGGTGGAAATCAACGCTGGCGCATTGATAGCGATTTCCGACGACATACTTGAGATCGAAGCCGCCGATTACTTTGGCTCGGCTCTAAATGTTGCTTTCAAAGTTACGCCGACAGATTTCGCCCTTCATCAGAACTACCCTAATCCGTTCAATCCGGCGACTAAGATTGCTTTTGATCTGCCGGTTTCATCGAGCTATGTCCTGAGTGTTTACAATATCACCGGACAGAAGATCGCTGAGTTTACCGGAGTCGGCGAGCCTGGCACGGTTACTGTTGAATGGGATGCCAGCTATGTTTCCTCAGGCGTATATTTCTACCGTCTCGAAGCTGGGGCATACGCTGCAACTAAGAAAATGGTTCTTCTCAAATAGGATAGTTGATAGCCTTTTTGAGATACGCGCATATTGTAAACGCGAATTAACTCGCAATTCTAAGAAACGCCCCTTCGGGAAATCCGAGGGGGCGTTTTTTATTCTCTTATGCGCGCTTGAGAAACTAATGATAAGTAAGAAATAATCTTTGTTTACATACCCTCAGAGACATCTCCCGCTTTGATCAATGACCAACGTATGACAGGAGGGCCAAGGACCTCATAGACTATTACAGTTGAGTAGATAATCAACCCCAGCGTCTGACCAAGCTCTCTGTCAATTTCGGATGTGGCGTGAACCAATCCAATGGCCACACCCGCCTGAGTTATCAGAGAGGGTCCGAGATATTTTTTCGCGGTATCAGATAGCTTTAGTCTTGCGCTAAAAAATACGAGTGTAAGCCATTTTCCCGCTACTCTAAGTATCAAATAAGCCAATCCGACAGCGCCCAGAGACCAGAGCAAATCAAAATGGAGCGAGGCGCCGCTTATGACAAAGAAAGCGATATACAGAGGTTGTTCGGTCTGACGCATTTCTACATAAATAAGTCGATGCATCATGGAAATATTGATCGTAACAGCGCCCATGACGAGAGATGCCAGAAGCGGGTTTAGACCGAAAGTCTTGCAAAGA
>JACZUZ010000089.1 GCA_022572905.1 Candidatus Zixiibacteriota bacterium
GAGGTTTTATCAACAACGCAATCGCGATGGCCGCTATGGTTGGTGGCGGTTCTCAAAACACCGCCAGCAGCGCTGGCGCTACAGTCGGCGGCGGCGATTTTAACACCGCGAGTGGTTCCTATGCCACGGTTCCCGGTGGCAGGCATAATACGGCAATGGGTTCCCACTCCTTTGCGGCTGGCATTCATGCCAAGGCCAATCATGTCGGCGCTATTGTCATCGCGGCAAACTCGTCTACTTCAAAGCTTGACTCAATCCGTTCCGGTGGAACTGAGCAAATGGTACTCCGCGCCGATGGCGGGTTGTATCTTACCAACATCGCCGAACTGGCGCCGTATGACGCTAGCAAAATCATCACAACCCGTGGTGGCGCATATCTGAGTGGTAACGGTACAACCTGGACGAACGCATCTGACAAGAATCAAAAAGAGAACTTCACTGACGTCGACTCTGAAGAGCTACTTGAAAAAATTTCAGCTCTGCCGATTTCGCGCTGGAATTACAAAGATGAAGATGAGACAGTGACACATGTCGGTCCGATGGCGCAGGATTTCTATGCCCTGTTTGGTGTTGGCGCTGACAACAAGTCAATCAGCACTATCGACCCGGCAGGAATAGCGCTTGCGGCGATCAAAGCGCTGTATGAAAAAAGCAAACGAATTGACGCGCTTGAAAGTGAGTTAGCTGAACTGAGAAGTCTCGTAGATGAATTAATTGCAAACAAAAAATAGAAAACTGGCTTTACTCATCATAATAAACAAAGAGCCCCGGTGACACAAATCACCGGGGCCTTCTTTTTCAAAAAGCTAAGCTCCCTTCGTTGTACGATCGCACTAACTTACTGAGCGGCAACGAGGGCGACAGTTTGATCGGCTGTATAAAAGAACTTTCTGTGGGACAATGTCTTACAGCGGCAAACGCAAATTAAGCATGACGAACCCATCTGAGTCTGTTCTTCTGGATAGACTCTCAGTCGACATGGATCTACAGTCCGATTTACCCTTTCCTGAACTTACAGAGAGAGCAAGCGTATAAGAGTCCGATAACTGATTGACGACTCTCAAGGTATATGTTATACTCGAAATGATGAAACGACCTAATCAAAAACTCACAGTGTGGTTATTAATAACCATTTTCGGGATTTCCGGCGCAGTCTCGAGCGGTGGGCGTGTTCTTTGTGTCGGCGCCGATGGCCATTCCCAGATCGAACAAGCCGTAGAAGCCTGCTGTATTCCAGGCGTTGTCTCTGATTTCGACAGAGCTTTTAATGATGTCAATCAAGAAGACTCCGAATGCGGCGATTGCAATGATATTGAAGTTTCAAACCTGCTTTCGTTCAATCGATCGGTTATCCGATCAGACTGGGAATCCCCTCAGCTTTTCGCGTCTATCAATTACCTGGATTCAAGAGCGCTGATATCCATTTCGGCGTTCGAAAAACGGGACATCCTCAATACTTTGTCCCCAACTGTATCGTATCTTGTAGTCACTACTACAGTTCTTATCCTCTGATTCTCTATTCAATAACATAAATCGAATTCCCTCTAGATCGTTGCTTCTTTGATGATCTTTTCGGGAATAACTGTATCAATGTCAATCTAATCTGCATTATGCAGGAAAGTTGTATCTATGATCGTAAAATTAAGGATAATAATCCTACGCATTTTTCTACTCGGATTCACGTTATTCGTGATATGCGTGTCCGAATCTATCGCGCAAGTCGTCCAGTGGAAAAATCCGTTTGAGAATACTTCTAATGCGACAAGTGTCTCGAAAGATTCACTGACACTGTCTGAAGCGTTAAGTTTAGTATCAAGAGCAAATCCGGGATTACAAGCCGGACGAGCAAGAATCAAGGCTACTGAAGGTCTGATCACCCAAGCAGGACTACGACCCAATCCGAAATTCGAGATCGTGGCTGAGGAGTTCGGCGGCTCCGCTTCCGGGTTCAGAGAATCTGAATTTAACATTACTTTGTCACAAGAATTCGAACTTTGGGGAAAGCGTGGTAATCGCAAGAAATTGGCGAATAGCGTTGCGGATTTGATCAAGCTTGATGTGTCATTCGCCAACTTCGATATATATGCTTCCGTAGTCGAACGTTTTTTTGATGTTGCGCACGCTCAAAAAAGGGTTGGGTTATCGCAGGAAGCAAGCGAAATCGCAAAGTCCGTCGCCGAGACAGCAAAGACAAGAGTTAAAAAGGGCGCTGCGCTCAAGTCAGAATTTTTGCTAGGCGAATTGGAATTGGGGAGAGCGCAATTGAATCTAGCGGAAGCTGAGTCCAATCTGATATCGGCGAAGGAGCGACTTTCCTCGCTTTGGCAAGATTCCAGATCGGACTTCTCTGTAAAAGCGCCAAGCGCAAACGTCGAGTCACTCGCAGATTTGGATAAATATCTAGTCCTAATCGAAAACAGCCGAGAAGTAACCGCCCTCAACCGAGAAGAAAATACAATCAAAGCGCGATTGAACCTTGCTCAGTCTAACGGCAAACCGAGTGTGACTATCACAGGAGGCATGAAACGTCTCGAAGTGGACAACGCCAATACTTTCAGAATTGGCGCGGGACTGCCGTTGCCTTTTTTCAATCGAAATCAAGGGTCAACCGCATCACTTAGAGCAAGCATTAAAGCGCTTGAATTTGAGAGACAGCGAGCGATTGCGGACGCCGAAACCGAGTTCAAATCGATACAACGCAGGCTGACGCAGTTAGTATCGCGCTACAGCTCGCTGCGGACATCACTTCTTCCGAAAGCCGAAGAAACTTATCGTTCTCTCAAAAGCGTTTACGATAGCGGTCGTATGTCTTATTCGTTTCTTCTTGAAAGTCAACGCACTTTAGTAGAATTGCGATTTGAGGTAAACGACATTGATCTGGCTATAAGGAAAGAAATTGTCTCACTGGAGCGTCTGCTCGGTGTAACCATAAATTAAGCGTGAATAACTGAAAGGCATTAACAATGACGAAATCATTTTATTTCAAACTGCGTTCAAAGCATGCCGCCCGGCTTCTTCTGCTTGCGCTGATAGTATGGTCTTCTCCGCGCGTTATTACTGCGGAAAACGACAAGGATCACGAAGAGGCGGGTCATGACGAGCACGAGGATATAGTACGGCTCACTCAAGCGGAACTGGATGAGTTTGGTATCGAGCTGTCCAGCGCCGGTCCGGGAACGCTTCGAATTGAAATTACGACTCCTGGAGAAATCGCTGTCAACGACGACAAACTTGCGCATATAGCTCCGAGATTCTCAGGCGTTGTCAGACAGGTCAACAAGCGTTTGGGGGATCAAGTCAAGACTGGGGATGTGCTTGCGATCGTTGAGAGTAATGAGGGATTAGTTTCTTACGAGATTAAATCTCTTCTGGACGGAACTATTATAGAGAAACATATAACCATTGGAGAAGTTCGCACCGAAGTTGTGCCCGCTTTCGTGATAGCCAATCTTGACACTGTCTGGGTGAATCTTTCTATCTACCAAATGCACTTGCCGCACATTCGGGTGGGCCAGCGTGTGACTATCTCTTCCGGTCATGATTTTACCGATACAAGCGGAATTATCTCTTATCTCTCACCTTTTGTCGATGAGCGTACACGCACCGCAACAGCAAGGGTTGTCTTGGCCAATTACGAACGAAAATGGAGGCCGGGACAATTTGTAGAAGGAAGAATTTTAGTTAGCGAAGAATCTGTCGCTCTGCGTGTCCCCAAGTCTTCCGTGCAAAAGTTTGAAGGCGGCAATGTGATTTTTGTGAGAACGTCCGAGGGGTTCAAGCCAGAGCCGGTCACAATCGGACGTACTGATCCAGTTTCTGTCGAGATATTGTCCGGCTTAGAGGTCGGGCAGATGTATGTGAGCAAGGGTGGGTTTACGCTCAAAGCCGAACTTGAAAAGAGCTCTTTTAGCTCCGGTCATAGCCATTAAGGCGAAGGGAATCTAAAATGATAGACAAAATCATAGATCTTTCGCTGAGGAATCGCCTCTTGGTACTGGTTTTCGGTTGCGTAATTTTGGCAAGTGGATATTTTAGCTATAACCAACTTCCAATAGACGCCTTTCCTGATGTTTCACCAAATCTCGTACAGGTATTCACTACCACCGAAGGACTAGCTCCGGAGGAGATCGAGCAATATGTAACATACCCAGTTGAGGCCGCGATGAACGGTCTGCCGGGCATAGACAAAATCCGATCGGTCTCCAATTTCGGGCTATCTGTTGTTAACGTATATTTCGAAGACGACGTAGACATTTACTTTGCGCGCCGACTTGTAGATGAACGATTGCAGAAGGCGCGCGAGCAAATTCCCGAAGGATTCGGCGAACCGGCAATGGGTCCAATATCAACCGGCATGGGGTTGATTCTCTTCTATTATCTTGAAGACGAAACAGGAACCTACAGTTTGGAGGAATTACGAAGCATTCAGGACTGGCTGGTCAAGTTTCATCTACAGACAGTTCCCGGCGTGACAGAAGTCCTGGGCATCGGCGGATATGAAAAGCAGTTTCAAATAGACGTACACCCGGAGGGACTCCTCCGCTACGACCTGTCACTGTCCGAACTCATTGAGACCATTCGAGCCAACAATTTGAATGTGGGAGCGCAGTTTATCGAGCGTGACGCGGAAGAACTCATTGTGCGTTCGGTTGGGCTGGCATACACGATTGAAGACCTCGGAAACATTGTGGTTAAATCCGAAGACGGAACTCCAATATTTCTAAGTCAGATCGCTGATATCAAAATCGGCGGCGCCATCCGGCGCGGAGTGCAGACTTACAACGGGGTTGGGGAAGTTGTATCGGGAATGGTCGTTAAGCTGTTTGGCGCAAACTCCTCCACAGTTATTGAAGCGGTGGAGTCCAAGATGGAGAAAATCAATAAACTCCTTCCTGAAGGGATCAAACTCATTCCCTACTATGAGCAGAAAACTCTGGTAGAGGCATGTGTACGGACTGTCACCGACGCATTGCTCGCAGGAATGATTCTGGTGGTTATAATTCTGATGGTTTTCTGGGGAAGTTTACGGCCAAGCATGCTAGTGGCGCTTGCCATACCGTTTTCGGTTTTCTTTGCTTTCATCGGAATGAATCTGTTCGGTATTTCAGCCAATCTAATGTCTTTTGGCGGCCTGGCGATCGCGATCGGCATGCTTGTCGATGGAGCTGTGGTCATGGTTGAAAATTCAGAGCGGTTGTTACGCAGTTCGAAGCCATCTGAGTCTCGCCTTCAGGTTGTCGCTCGCGCTTGTAAGGAAGTGGGCAGGCCAATCGCCTTCGCGACTTTCATTATTATTGTTGTTTTCCTTCCTCTGTTCACTTTGTCCGGCGTAGAAGGCAAGACTTTCAAACCTCTGGCATACACAGTCGCCCTGGCTATGTTGGGCGCCCTGATCTTTGCTGTGTTTATTGCGCCGGTCTTGTCGTCGATTCTCATGCGGCGGCCAAAGAAGGCGCACACAAAGGCAGACTCGGGTGAAAAGGGACTAATTCGATGGATACTCATTCCGTACAAGCCCATGCTAAAATTCATGATAGCCCGGCGCTTTCTCGCTCTAATACTTGCCGTTTCGCTAGTAATTGTAGGGGGAGTTATCTATCCTCAACTCGGCTCAGAATTCACACCTACTCTGCAGGAGGGCACTCTTGTTCTCCGGTTAACTATGGCTCCATCCATATCGCTAACTGAGAGTACTCGCATAACTCTAATCGCTGAGCGCCGGTTGATGAAAATCGATGAAATTACAGGTGTAGTCACAAGAATTGGACGCGGCGAAGTTGGCGCCCATACGGATCCAATCAACAACGCGGAGATATATATCCTTCTCAAACCGAGAGATGAATGGACATCCGCGGAATCGCAGGAGGAGCTACAGGAATATATTCGTGACCAATTGGGCAATATTCCGGGCGCTTTAACAAATTTCACACAGCCGATCCAAATGACTGTTGATGAACTCCTCGAGGGTGTGCGAGCCGAACTTGCCATCAAAGTGTTTGGCGACGATTTGGATTCGCTAAAAGCAATAGCGGATGAGATTGCGAATATTATCAGTGAAGTCCCCGGAGCCACTGATGTTCAGCCAGATCAGGTTTCGGGAACACCGCAACTATTGATTAAAATAGATCGCCAGGCAATTGCGCGATATGGAGTCAATGTAGCCGACGCTCAGGAAGTAATACGAGCGGCAGTAGGCGGAGAAATCGCTGGACAAATATTCGAGGGTGTCAAGCGTTTCAATATTCGCGTTAGGTTTGAGGAATCACATCGCAACACACCCGAAGCTATCGCTAGGATTCTGGTCCGGTCATCGGATGGCGCCTGGATTCCGCTGCATGAGCTGGCTACAATTGAAGAAATAGTTGGCCCCCGGCAGATCACTCGCGAAAATAACCAGCGCTTCATCACAGTTCAGTGTAATGTCGCCGGTCGGGACATTACATCGTTTGTGGAAGAAGCGCAGGCGGCGATTGACGATGGAGTTATATTACCGGCGGGTTATTTCACAACCTGGGGCGGGCAGTTTCGCCTTCAGCAGGAAGCAAACGCAAGGCTTGCTGTGGTAATTCCAATTACACTGCTCGTTGTCTTTTTCCTATTGTTTTCAAGCTTTAATTCGCTTAAGAACTCATTGCTGATTTTACTGAATCTACCTCTGGCTCTGGTTGGAGGTGTTGTTGGCCTCTGGATAACAGGACAAAACTTGTCGGTTCCGGCCTCAGTTGGTTTCATAGCGCTGTTTGGGATTGCGCTACTAAATGGAATTGTTCTCGTAACATATTTCAATCAGTTAGTTAAAGATGGACTGTCGATAGAAGAAGCGTCGTTTAAAGGCGCCTGTCTAAGACTGAGACCAGTGCTTATGACAGCGCTGACAACGGGTCTGGGATTAGCTCCGTTATTGCTCGCTGAAGGAATCGGCAGTGAAGTCCAGCGGCCGCTGGCGACGGTGGTTGTTGGCGGGTTGATTACGTCGACTATTCTGACGTTGCTGGTCCTGCCTGCTATTTATCACTGGTTTAGCGATTCGAACAAAGAAGAGACTCAGTTAGAGACAGAAGTTGTGATGTGAGGCAAACGGGATGTAGAATAGATTGAGTCTTAGTCGAACAAAATTATTTTGAACGCAGACGACGTGGCTGAAACATTGTTGTTAAATGACAACCATATAAACAAGCTCCTCGGGTAGGACTCGAACCTACGACCCGCTGGTTAACAGCCAGCTGCTCTACCAACTGAGCTACCGAGGAGTGTGTCTTTAGAATCTATGTTTAAAAAATGTCGTCTCAAAAATCTTTATAAATGTGGCGGTCGCTAACTCCCGCG
>JACZUZ010000090.1 GCA_022572905.1 Candidatus Zixiibacteriota bacterium
ATCAATCCGCAGATGCATATCGTACGCATTTTTCTCAAAATGCAGGACGACAATAGCGCGGTCGCCGTTTGAATCGATCTCTCGGTCAGCTCTAACGATTTTGCCAAATCCTTCATCGCTCCCGCCACTCCGCAACGATTCGCCGATATCAGACAACGAAACATCAATCAAGAATTTTGGACTGAAGTGTTTCCGGTAGCTAACTGAATCCACCGCATTATAGGATGCAATCAAATTGTCTATGACCTGATTCATCCGATCGATCTGGTTTTCGGCGTGTGGTGATGTAGCCATAAACACGAGACCAAACAGCGCCATCGACGCTATTCTCATATCAATGCCCTTTCTTTTATTTATGCTGTCATGGTTAGGATTGTTCAATTTCTTCGATACCCTGACTCACCATTACATCAGACGGCCTTTAGCATACTATAAGGTTGCGTAGAAATTTGGTCTAGATGGTAATTCCCCTTGAAACAAAGCAGAAAACCGATCAGGCGCATTGGCATTCTATGTCTGAAGAGTCTGACAAATCTGAGTCATTTTCGCCCACCTGATACTCCTTGAAAGCCTTAAATGCCTTGATCGCCCAGGTTTCCCCCACACATCCGCCCATTCCTGTCGCCACAGCCATAAACTCAGCAAACTCCTTATCGGTAACGCCCCGTTGGCACGCCTCGCGGGCATAGTATTTGACGCACGGCTCGCATCGGGCGCTCACCGACCATAGAGCAGCCGCCATTACTTTGTACTTGGCGGATACCTCTCCATCCGTGTAGATCGTTGTCATGCGCAATTTGTTCATATGCGCTGTTGAGGCATGGGTTAGCTTACTAAACTCGGCCATGATATCAGGCGCTGAACCGCTCAATTCTGATTTATTCGATGTCACTTGGTCTATCCTTGTTTTAGTTATCATTATTAGATGATTGCCGGATACTCGACTGGCCTCAGTTGTTCTCTATTAGAACTCCATTGTACCCAACGCTCTTGAGCGCTTCTTGAATAGTTGCCGTGTCCAGTTTCTCGCCTCCATACCAAACATACGCCTTGCCATCGACAAAACTTGATTTGGCGCTGTCTACCAGACCCGTAGCCATTATTGATCCATCTATCGCAATCTCACATCCACCGCAGGTCATGCCGTCTATATTATATACTGCGTAGTGCGTCGTAATTGGTGTCTGTGAAACATCTATTTTTTCAACGTCAAGCACATACGGATAGACAGACCAAGACAAGAACCCGAATACCACGACTGTCGAAACAACCAGCATTGTCTTCGTAAATTTTTCATTCACCATCTTGCAGGCGGTACTTGAACACTTCCTTTTCTCCTTGAAGTAGAGATAATAGGACGTTCCTACACCGACAATAGCCAAAGGCAAAATATACCATTTGAAAGACCCAAGCGTCGTTGAAAATCCCGCAAATCCTGCGGTACCCACGCCAATCATTGTAAGGCCCAACAGAATCAATGGTGGCACACAGCAAGACGACGCAGCTAGCGCCGAAAGAATTGAAACTTTCTTGGCGTCCATTTTATTTTACTCCGTTATTAGTGTCACTTAGCAGATTTTCCACAAACGGGCAGCGCACAGAATCCGGATTTTCTTCGCAGAGAGATTGAAGCTCGCTCAGGGATCTCTCAATCGATTGGAGATGCACAATCTTCTCGCGTACTTCCTCCAGTTTTTCCCGCGCGAATTCGGCGATCTCACCACAGTTTTTGGTTCCGACGCTTGATAGGTCAATAAGTTTCTTAATATCTTTGAGCGTGAGGCCAATTGACTTCGCTTTGCGAATGAAATTAAGCTGTCCAATCGTGCACTCATCATATACACGATATCCGGCTGGGGTGCGGTTGGGCGCATCCAGAAGATTCAGGGATTCATAGTACCTGATTGTCTGCCTGTCGACTCCGCTCTTTTCCGCTAATACGCCTATTTTCATCTATCATTCCTCCACGTCTATTCCACCCTACAGTATATACAGTGTATAGTAGGCTATAAGGTTTCGGTTCGAGGAGATTTTTTGAAGAAATCACGCTAGCTGAGACAAGGATATGTACGACAGTCATTTACGTAATCGAGACCTCGGCTGTCGAGTCGATTCTATTTGTAACTTGTTGTCACATAATAAAATTGGATAGCGGGAGGCCACAATTACGTCAAGCGCGGCATTTCGCTCCAAAAATTGAACTCTCTTACAAAGTCACGTAAGTGATTGCAAACCAGAGGTATATGGACCAACAAACCGCTTGACTATATCGATTGCAAGCCTAATTTAAGAACTGGTTAAACTATTCGAGGCAGGTCAGTGACTCTATTCCTCTACCTAATTAGGAGACTCAGAATGAAGAAAAATCTAATACTTGTAGTTTGTATCATGGCCTTTTACGGCTGTGCCAACACACACTCTTCGGACATCAAGGCTCCGGCAAGTTACCTGGACAACTCCGGCCGTGATGACGCGCTAAGCGGCGGTGTTAAGATGATTCCCATAGAGACGCCAAAGGGAAGTTTTCGGGTGTGGACCAAACGCATTGGAAACAATCCGCGCATAAAGGTTCTTCTCTTGCACGGAGGTCCGGGTGCGACGCACGAATATCTTGAAGCGTTCGACAGCTACTTTCCTTCAGCGAGTATCGAGTATTATTATTACGACCAGCTTGGCTCCTATTACAGCGACCAGCCAGACGAGACGGAGCTTTGGAACTTACCACGCTTTGTGGAGGAAGTGGAGCAGGTGCGCCAAGCGCTCGGATTGGATAAAGAGAACTTCTATCTTTATGGACATTCATGGGGCGGTATTCTTGCTATCGAATACGCGCTGAAATATCAGCAGAATCTCAAAGGAATAATTATTTCCAATATGATGGCAAGTATTCCTGCCTATAACGAATACGCAGAGACAGTACTGATGCCAGCTATGGATCAGGAAGCGCTGGCTGAGATAAAGGCTTACGAGGAGGGTGAGGACTACGAGAATCCACGATACTTAGAACTGCTAATTGAGCATCACTATGTTCACCATATTCTGCGGATGCCTCTGGCCGAATGGCCAGACCCGGTAAATCGCGCTTTCTTTAGGCACTTGAACCACGCTGTTTATGTGCTAATGCAGGGTCCAAGCGAACTTGGCGCCAGTGGCATACTTGTCGACTGGGATCGAACTGCTGATCTGGGAGCGATAACAGTTCCAACCCTGGTCATTGGCGCGAAGCACGACTCGATGGACCCCAAGCACATGGAATGGATGGCGAGCGCATTCCAAAAAGGACGATACCTTTACTGTCCAAACGGCAGTCATTGCGCTCTGTATGATGATCAAAAGTCGTATTTCAAAGGGTTGATCAAGTTTATTCTTGACGTTGATAGCGGTGGTCTTTGATTATCCGCATAACAAATAGAACTTCAGTTAAAGTGACCGTATCAAGGAACGCCTCCGAAAGACGGGTTTAGTAGTTTTGTAGCGATGGATGGAATTGAACCTCCAAAATGCCTTTGCCCGAACTTTAGAGTTAAAAAAGGTGGCCTTTTCTTACATCAGTTTCCGTGTAATGATTAATAGTATAATCCCTGCGCCATTCACAAATGCTAAGAAGACAAATACATCTTCGTCTATGAATTTTTGTGCGAGATATTATTTTGAGAAAAGCGCCAGGTAGCTGGTTGCGGCGATTATAGCGGCGATGGGGAGTGTGAGCGCCCATGACGCAACAATTTTGCCGATCACGCGATAGTTGGCTTGCGAGTTTACAATTCCGATTCCGAAAAGCGAACCAACTGCAACGTGCGTAGTGGAAACCGGCAAACCGAATTTACTGGCAAGGATAACCAGAGCGCCAGTGACAATGTTTGCGGAGAATCCCTGGCCGTGATTCATCGTAGTAATGTCCCGACTCATAACATAGGCGACTTTACGGGCGCTAAATAATCCTCCGCAAGCCATCGCCATTGAAATAGCAA
Organism: Candidatus Zixiibacteriota bacterium; assembly: GCA_022572905.1. Lineage (GTDB taxonomy): Bacteria > Zixibacteria > MSB-5A5 > GN15 > JACZUZ01 > JACZUZ01. The sequence continues at coordinate 3,972 of JACZUZ010000090.1, forward strand.
TCATTCCATAGTGTATATCCAGGACCGGAATAACCAATAACAAACCCATAATTTTGGGAGTGTCATTAAGCGCACGAGCGAAACATACCAGCCCTGCGCTCAAGAAATGTAATGTGTCAAGCGCTTTCTGTGCGTTGATTCCAAAATACGAGCCGCTATATCTTTCGATACAGTCTTGTTCAATTGCGATTGTTGCCTGAATCGAGTTCATTTTCCCCATTTGTAACTGAGGCGCTTCCGCCGAAATTGGTACCAATTGCAGAGAGTCACCAACACAAACGCAGGTCTCTTTAGTGACTCCAAGTTTCAAGCGCGCGTATTTGAAGATCAAGTAGACTACCGCCGCCAGCGCCGCCGCGATTAGAGGACTGAATGCCAGCGGCGCCAGGAAAGTTCCGCCAAGCGCAGAAAGATTCAACGTCTGCCAGTTTGCAGACAGCCCGGAACCGACAAGCGCTCCGACTATTGAATGAGTAGTGGAAATGGGAAAGCCAAAAATTGTGGCGAGGATAACCGTCGCGCCAGCGCCAAGCGCCACCGTTAGGATAAACTCCGGAGAGCCTGCCAACTCCGGCGTAACCAGCCCCCTGCCTGAAAACGCTTCGATCAACCGGGACGCAAGAACAACTGAAAATAAGGAGCCGAGTACAGTAGTCGCGGTAGCCCAGTAAAGGCTCGTCTTGTAACCAGCCGTCCGGCTAGAAAATAGTGTGGCGACGCCTTTGAAATTGTCATTGGCTCCGTTGGCGTAGGAAAGGAAAATAGCTGCGAAAAAAAGGGAAGCGGTTAGGATCATTATTTTCTTGCTTAAGCCATTTAGGCTACTCGATGTTCAACAGGCGCCGAAGCGGCTATCTCCTGTTTTCTTTCGACATATCTTCCTGCCAACAAATCTTCCCCCAACATAGGTTGATTCGATTTGGAAGTAGTATTAAGATCGACCTGGCCTTTGCGAAAATTGTAAAAACAAACATCGAGCAAAAACGATCTTGCTCAAGAAGCGCAAGATAAAGAAGTATATTGCGGGCTTATAACTACAAGACACCCAAAATCTCAGCCTGAAGCTCTTCGGAGAGAGGTTTGGTTTTTGATCCAAAGCGAGCCACTAGTTTTCCATCGCGATTTAGCAAGAACTTCGAGAAGTTCCATTTTATCTCTCCGGTGATGTCGGAGTTTTCGGTTAGCTCTGTAAATAGCGGGTGTTTGTCTTCTCCGGCGACGCTGACTTTGGCCATCATTGGGAAAGTTACATTAAACTGTGATGTACAGAATTCAAGAATCTCATCGTTAGTTCCCGGTTCCTGGGAGCCGAAATTATTGGCGGGAAAACCTATTACGACTAACCCTTTGTCTTTGTGTTTGCTATAAAGCTCCTCCAACCCAGCGTATTGCGGAGTGAATCCGCATTCGCTGGCGACGTTTACGATTAAAATCGCATGACCGGCAAAATCTTCCAGACTTGTCTTGTCGCCGGTAATTGTTTCAAATGAAATCGACTGTACATTGTTTTGTGGCATAGTTTGATTCTCTTCGATTGTTGTTTGCTTTTTACTATTTTTCGAAGTGGTCTCGGTGTCTCCAGCGCATGACGCACCGAAGAGCGTCACTACCAAAAGCGCTGTTAGTATGTTTTTCATTTTGATCGTCCTTCTACCCGCAATTGTCCCGGAAAACCCGCAGAAAATTCTCGCCGAGTATTTTCTTAGCGCTTCCCTCTGTATATCCTCTGGCAATCAGTTCGTCTGTAATTCCAGGTACCTTGGCTGTGTCGTCGAGACCGTCTGGAGGCAAAAAAATGCCATCGTAGTCTGACCCCAACCCAACGTAATCATCGCCAATCAGTTTCGCAACATAATCAATGTGATCGACAACTTCGCTTAGATTCGGATTAACAGGCCGTATTTCATTTTCCCAGTCAATAATATATTTATCAAACCTGTCCCGAGTCGCTTGATCCATTGAGCTATCGGGGCCTGAAAAATAGTATATCATTATTTCTTCTTTGAGTTCGTGATCTCTTTCTTCTATCGCCCTGGACATCGCCCACCGTTTGCGAGAAATAAAATCGCCGTGGTAGTTTATACCGACCATGCCGCCATTGTCCGCGAGCGCCCTTAGTTGTTCGTCCGTTAGATTGCGATTATGAGGGCAAATCGCATGCGCGCATGAATGCGAGGCGATTATCGGTTTTGTTGTCACCTCCAGAACTTTTTCAACCCCAAGCGGATGGACATGCGAGATGTCAACTATCATTCCCAGTTCGTTCATTCTGTGGACGACATCACAACCGAAATCAGTCAACCCTGCAAAGGCCGGACTAGTGTCGTTTGACGCAATACACCACTCGTTGCTACGATTGTGAATCAGGGTCATATAGCGTACGCCTCGTTTGTGAAAATGATCCAGAAGCGCAAGATCGTTGTTGATGGCCATTCCGTTTTCAATTCCCAGAAAAGCGGCTATTTTTCCGGACTTGACGATTGTTCTGGCTTCAGACGATGTTAGACAAACATCTATTTTGTCTGAGAGGCGCTCAAACTCGCCCTGGAGAATATCGAGCAATTCATCTGTCTCGGCGGGACATGTTTCTTCGGGTGTGTCGAAACCCACGAAGCAGGCGAACACCTGCAGATTCACACCCCCTTCAATGAGACGCGGGATATCGATGTGATTCTCGCTGTGCCTCAGAGCTATATCATATCCTCGCTTCATTTGCAATACCGTATCACTATGCAGATCAGCTACGAAGGCGTCTTTGTGAAGATTGCTCGCGTCGGGTGGCATAAGAATTAAAGATTAGTAAATGGAATCATCCCACGCAAGAGCCAGCGAATAATAAACAACTATCTTGCGCGTATGACTTCAACGTATTATCATTAGAGTCGTAAGGTATCGATTGCCAAATTCCCGTTGGCCAATGATGTAACTCAATAAGGAGAACCGGATATGGGACAGACGAAACAGTCTATTCTGATTAACGCCCCGCTTGATAAAGTTTGGGACGCGATAAAGGATTTCCAAAAAATGGACTGGGCTCCAAATGTCATCAGCAAAATTGAGATGAAAGGCGATATTCCAGGAAATAAGCCGGGATCAAGGCGAATCCTTAATGACGTCTTCCACGAAACTCTTGCGGAACTCGACGAAGAAAACAAAACATTTGCTTATAGCATCGACGACGGACCATCGCCAATTTCCAAAGACGACGTAAGTAATTACATCGGCCGGGTAAGGGTTTCATCGGCGACCAATGGCGGCGAGACTCTTGTTGAATGGACCTCCATCTGGGAAAAGAATGATGAAGCAGCGTACGAATTCTGCCACTCCATATATGTCGCTCT
>JACZUZ010000091.1 GCA_022572905.1 Candidatus Zixiibacteriota bacterium
CATCCGGAAATGAAGCTGATTGTTCTCCTGATCGACGAACGCCCCGAAGAGGTCACAGATATGAAGCGCTCAGTCAAGGGCGAGGTTGTCTCATCGACGTTTGATGAGCCCGCCGAGCGTCATGTCCAGGTAGCCGACATGGTTACTGCGAAGGCCAAGCGTCTGGTGGAGCACAAGTATGATGTTGTGATTCTTCTGGATTCGATCACCCGCCTGGCGCGCGCTCATAATTCGGTCGTGCCTCATTCCGGAAAAATCCTTTCTGGCGGTGTGGATTCCAACGCACTACATCGGCCCAAGCGCTTTTTTGGTGCGGCGCGAAATGTAGAGGGTGGCGGATCACTTACGATTGTGGCTACGGCGCTGATCGAAACCGGATCACGAATGGATGAAGTTATTTTTGAGGAATTCAAGGGGACCGGCAATATGGAGTTGGTTCTGGATCGCAGACTGGCTGATCGCAGAATATACCCGGCCATAGATATTAACCGCAGTTCAACCCGTAAAGAGGAACTCTTGATTGATCAGGAGACTTTGAGCAAAATCTGGATTCTGCGGAAATTCTTGTCTGAAATGAATACGATTGAGGCCATGGAGTTTCTCGGCGACCGTTTGCGAAAGACCAAGAATAACAAGCGCTTCTTACAATCTATGAAGGACTAATGTTCCTATTTTGATTTTGTCTGCATTATTTTAATCGGAGTCAGATAAAGAACTCTATCGCGATAGGGACGAGTCCCTATAATCCATTCTGGCTATTACGCCATTTCTACCCCAAGTCAAAAGTAGTGGACCCTTTCTCTGAACGCCCAAAAGCGCCTGAGATGTCGGCGGGCTGATGTCCTCCCAGGTTTCGCCAAAATCTTTAGTTACCCAAAGTTTGCCATTAGTTCCTGATAAATACCAGAATCCCGGAGCGTATTTGTTCAAATCCAGAAGTGATTCCTTACTCTGGAAGTCTTGTTTGCTCCAGGTGAGGCCGGCATTGAGGCTGAGCATCATGACTCCGTCATATCCTATAACAATTCCCCTGTCGCCTTCGAGGTCTGAATCGCGATAGATGTTTTCTGCGGGGAGGGGAATATATTCCCAGCTCTTACCTTTATCTTTTGAGATACTTACCGCAGCAAGCGCTGTGACAATAAACCTTTCTCCGGTCATGTCGTAGCTCAAGTTGGAAAAACCGGTACCATCAACATTCGATATTTTTTTCCATGTCTTGCCGCCATCATCAGTTCTGTAAACCACGGCTCCGAATCGAACGCTATCGTTTGTAATTGAACCTATCAGAACGCCAACATTCCTGTTGGCGAACTCCAGACCATAGAAAGACATTCGGTCCATTTCCTTAAAATATCTTTGGACCCAGTTCTTACCCCAGTCATGAGTTTCAAGCAAGACTCCATGCTCACCGCAGATAAAGCCCGATGAGTCAGTGTTAAAAGCGATATCCGTAAAGCGCACATCAAATTGCTGATTTCGCCTCGAATCGATTATTGAAAGTCGAAATGGCCGTACATAGTGAGTTGTGTCCCAGGTGTCCCAGAGTCTTCCATCCATTGAGACATATAGCGCATATGAGAGCGAGAAAACGTTCCCTGCCGTAACGTCCGCCCTGGTGTTGGTGCTGAGTATCTCCCATTCACCGGCCGCTGAATTTCCAGCGAGTCCAATCAAGACGGTGGCTGTTAAGGCTGCGGACTTTAAAACGTTCGACAAACTGTGTTTCCAGATTCTCCGGGCTAGAGTCATTTTTTCTTTACCTTTCGGTTCAAATTTATTGCTTTACGCATATGTTGATGCCAAAAGTCGAATACGTGCTACAAAATTGAGGTTTCTATCGCCACTATTCCTATCTTATCGTCCGGATAGGGCTTAATCAAAGGAAAAAGATTGCAACCCCGGCCGAATGAGAAGATATAGATTATACAACCGCATGTGAAATAGGTTGTACTAACAGATAGATATGAATGATATAGATATGAATAACGGCCCCCAGAGAAACGACCAGTCTCATTCTGAGAGCGGCGCTAATTCACTTCCGGAACAGGGCGGGGCGAGGGGGGCAGGCTCTCCGGAGGTTCTTTCCGTCAGCGCGGATTTCATAGACGAAATCGAAACAGAGAGGCGAACTCATGATAGATCCGTCAGAATTTTCGCAAGTGAGCGACTTGAGATCGACTGGCTATCAAATAAAGCCGCTCGTCGGTTGGTGTCCCATCTGGTAGGAGTTTTGCGATCCCCGCCAAATCGTATATCAGCTCTGGGCGAGGACTTGGGGAAATCATCTCGTCGTCAAATTACTCGCTTGCGTCGCAGAATCGGGGTAGCTGGTTTCCAGTTCGAATTAATTCAAGACTTGAGCGTTAAGGAGAATCTGGAGTTCCCCTGTATTCTAAAGCGTCTTCCAAAACAGCAGATCAAATTTTTGGTCGAGAAAATAGCCTCCGGTTTAAATCTTGAGTACCTGCTGGATGAAAAGGTTGAATATCTTGGTTCAGCGGATAAGCGAATGGCATTGATAGCCCGAGCTCTGACCCATGCGCCTGAATTGTTTATCGGTGAATCTATAGAAGTAGGACTTGATTCAGGCCGGAGAGCGCTTGTGGATAGCGAATTGAAGCGAATGACACTGGGAGGAGGGGCCGTTTTGCTCTTCAGTCAGGCGAATTCGGGAAAATCAGAAAACCAAAATAGAGGATGAGCGGAAACTATTTTACAAGGGAATTAGGACGGATTCTGCGTCGTTCGCCACTTTCACATCTCGGCTCGCTGGCTGTGACAACTCTGCTATTCGCGCTTTTTAATCTTATTTGGATCGGTTCACGCGCCGCAGATCGTTATTACGAGCAATTGGTCAGTTCTTTGACCATGGAGCTCTTTTTCGAGGCTGAAGAAATCGATGATAATTTGAGCCGCCGAATCGCCATTCTCGAGAAAACCCCGGGGGTTTCCTCCGTTGAGATAATATCCAAGGATCGCGCCCGCGAAAGACTTCGGGAAAGATTGGGGATTGATTATTTGTCAAAGGAAAAACGAAATCCCCTTCCAATATCCGCATTGCTTTCATTTCAATTCGGATTCCCTTCGAGTGAATCTATGGGCGCTCTTGAGAGGAAATTTAAGGCTTGGGAGGAGGTGCGTGATGTTAGTTACAGCCGACTCTGGCTCAAGACTGTCGAGAATAACAGGGAAATTATTCGAAACGCGCTAATAATCCTGCTTTCGGCAACTCTGGTGGGAGCGATGCTAAATGTTGCGGTTTTGTCTGCGCTTCTAATCGGGGGGAAATCAAATCACCTTCGCCAGCTCAGGCTACTCGGCGCCGGCGGCGCCAGATTGGGGGCTCCATATTTGGTCGAAGGAGCTGCCCTGGCGACTCTTTCTGCGTCACTTAGCTGGGCGCTACTGCTATGGGCTTCCAGCCAGCTTGAGCTACCGGCCCTGATTCGCGAATCCGGGCCACCCATAAATGAAATCTTGATTCTAATTTCCGCCGCGGCCACTTTGGGTTTCACAGGAGCGCTTTTCGCAGTAATTCGTTCGCTGGGGAAAAACAGAGAAAAATAAACAGGGAAAGTGAATAGAGCGACAGTTTGGATTATTTAATCAGAAAAATTTCTCCCCGACGGTTAAGCGCGAGTTCTGCAATTGTTGCGATACTCGCGCTCTTGGTTGGCTCTTTAAGCTACAGCTCACTCCCGGCCAAAGAGCGCTCCAAAGTCAAGAGCGCCCGAACGGAGCTTTCGGAAGTGCGAATCGATATTGATAACACCCAGAATAGACTTGATTCACTGCGAGGCGACGAAACAAAGATGGTTAAACGCCTCTCTGATCTCGACGAACGAATCGGTCTGGATCGTCAAGTCATTCAAAAAATCACCCGCAAGCTTCGAAATCTTCGCCGACAAGCGCGGGAATGCGAGGAAAATCTGCAGAGAAGCCAGATCAAGCTCGTCTCAGCCACTGAGAGCTTTATGAATGACCTGACTCTGGTTTATATTGAAGGCTCCAGGGATCGTCCTCGGGCTGGTTTTGGAATTGATCGACCTAATCAGGAGGCTGATGAATTCTGGTGGGGAGTGTATTTGAAATCTCTTGGAGATATGTCGCTCAAAAACCTGAGCGAGGCCCGAGACTCATCGGTTTGGGCCCGGAAAGCCCTTGAAAACGTGGTTGAATCCAGCGCGGAAGCGGCGCGTCTTAAGCGCAAGAAAACAGTTAGCGCCAGTATTACGCTCTCAAAGAAAGAAAAATCCAAGAAATCTCTGACTAAGATACGTCAGGAGAGAGAGAAGGAGGCGGATCGCCTGCTTTACCTAACCGAGGCGTCGCGCCAAATGGCTGATCTGGTCGCTCGTCTGGAGAAAAAAGAGAGAGACCGACGGGGAAGCGCCGATTCGTGGAGAATGCCATCTACCGGGTTATTCCTGGCGTTAAAAGGGAAACTTAAAGCCCCCATTCAGGGCAAAATCAGCTCTCATTTCGGGTGGAGCACCGATCCGGTTACAAATCTCAGGTCTTTTTCCTCCGGGATAGTGATTCAGGGAAAGCCCAATTACAATGTTCGAGTCGTCGCGCCGGGTAAAGTAGCCTATGTGGGGTCATTGCGGGGATATGACAACTTCGTTATTGTAGAGCATGAGGACGGATTCTATACAACCTACGGCGGGCTGGGCAGAGTGAAAGTTTCTCTTGATCAGTATCTGAAAGTTCGCGAACCGGTTGGCGTAACAACTGACGGAATTGTGAAGTTCGAGATACGCAGCGGTAAAGAATCTGTTGATCCGGTTGAGTGGTTAGATTTTTCCAGCTTGAGATAACTTGCGTTATTTATTTGAGATCTGTCTTAAACATATATGAATGATTTTTTTGGTGAACCGGAAGCCAGTCAGAATTTCCCTTTAGAGGACAATCAGGAATCTTCGACTCGGGGCGAGGGGAGCGCTGACCTCTTGTTTGGCGTTTTGGCCGATCGCGCGCTAACATGCGCGGTTGCCCAGAACCGAATTGCTTCGACCTATCTGTTCTATGGTCCGGAGGGCGTGGGAAAATGGAAAGCCGCGCTGAGATTCGCGCAGTTTCTCAATTGCTCGCGTCGGGATATTCGATCGGCATTGACCGGGGCTTGCGGGAATTGTCCTAGCTGTTTGCAAATTACAGCCGGAACCTTTCCGGATCTGAGTCTGGCATTTCCTATGCCTTCGGCAAAGAATCAGACAGAAAAAATAGAGAATCTTCAATATTTCAAAGAGTCCAAACGCGCGAATCCATACCGGATTGTGTCATGGGACAAACAGGCCGGGATATCTATTGAAACCGCCCGTGAGATAAAAAAAGAGTTGTCGAGAACTATCTCGGTGGGCTCTTACCGACTGGCCATATTTTATCAGATTGAGAAAATGCGCGCGGAGTCGCTCGACGCTCTCCTGCGGATGATAGAAGAGCCGCCTGCGCAGACCGTCATCATACTGATTTCCAACCAGCCCGAGTCGCTTGCCGCCACAATTTCCTCGCGCTGTCAGAAAGTGCGTTTTTCTCCCATACCTCTGGAAAAATTGGAGCGATACCTGAGTGAACAGGCAGACGTACCATCAAAGCGCGCCAAATTACTGGCCCGGCTGGCGCAGGGTTCCCCGGGAGAAGCCTACCGCCTTAACCAATCATCCGATAAGAGCGACAGCGAATACACCGACCGCGACCTGAGTTGGCTGTGCTTCAAGACCTGCCTGCTGGAGAAACCGTCTACCGCTCTGGATATTACAATGCGAAGCCTGAACCTTAACAACCGCTCCGAAGCTGAAAAAACTCTCGAGAGTTGGAGCGGCTATTTGCGGGACTTGCTGATGGTTCGATTGGGGACCGAAGATTTGATAATTAACATTGACAGACTGGCCGACCTGCGAAAACTTTCCTTCGGTCTCAGTCTGGATTCGTCCTTTTATGCGCTGGTGGATACATTTACTACAACATCAAAGAATCTGCGACACAATGTCGCCGCACCTCTGGCATTCGCCAGCCTGGAGATATCGCTTCATAACACTTTGAGAAGCTAGAGGAATATCGGGAGAAACGCAGAACAGGAGACACACTGGAAAACCCAGATTGGAAAACCCAGAATGGTTGTTGACCGGGAGCGAGATATAGTGGTACTTTCATTTCGATTATTGATTCCGCGAGGTACAGGTCAGGGACTTGCGCTTCAGGCGGGATGATTTCACAGGATCAAAATCGAAGCGATTCTTAGTTTAGACATACCATAATTTCGTAAAAATTGTGGGTTTGGAAATATAATGGCTGATTATTTTTTGGTAGAGTTCAACGGACACCGACGTGAGTATTATTCCAATGCTTTTCATCATCGCCTCAAGCGCGGTGATTCAGTAATCACCGACGCCGACCCCGGCGAGGATTTCGGATGGATTTTACATCATTGGGATTTTGAAAAAAATCCTCCTCAGAAAGGCGCCGCCAAGGCTATTCTGCGCAGCGCTACGTCTGAAGAGGCTGATACCTACAAGAAAATCCGGCCCCGCCAACTGACGGCAAAATCCCAAGCGCGAGTTATAGCCAAGCGACTCGGACTAAAAATGAAGTTGACCGACGTTGATATTCAGTTCGACGGCAAGAGAATAGTCTTTTACTACACCGCCGACGGGAGAGTTGATTTTCGCGCGCTGGTTAAAGAGCTTGCCTCAACTTTCAGAACCTGGATTGAAATGCGCCAGATTAGTCCCCGCGAAGAAACTCGGCGCATCGGGGATTGCGGCTTATGCGGGGGCGAGGTTTGCTGTCGCAAAGCCGGAATGAAAAATATTCAGGTAGGCACACAGGATGCGCGCGATCAGGACCTGCAACTTAATCTTTCAAAACTTACCGGACTTTGCGGAAAACTCCGATGCTGCCTTAACTTTGAGAGAGGATCGTACTTAACCGCCAAAAAGCTCTTTCCGGGGCGGGGGACGAAAGTTGACACTCCGGTTGGAAGAGGCGTGTTGGAAAGAGTCGATGTATTTCGTGAGGAAGCGATAGTGCGCATGGCCGACGGCTCAACTATCAGGGTAGGCCCCGATCAGGTCAATCGAGCAGGCGCTGTTAAGGCGCCGCAAGTTGAGAGTAAGGAAGAGCCAACCCGAGACGAATCGGCGGTTGAAGAATCCGCAGTTGAAAGCTCTACAGTAGAAGACACTCCATAGGCATTTGGCATGAGCTCAGACAATAGACCATTATACCTGACCACGCCGATATATTATGTGAACGACCGTCCGCATATCGGCCATTCCTATACGACTGT
>JACZUZ010000092.1 GCA_022572905.1 Candidatus Zixiibacteriota bacterium
TAGAAGTGATGAAAAGTTCCTTGTTCCGGATTACCCTTTAACGCCCCCCACGAATTGTGAAACATTCACACCCGATATGGCGAATTTTCAAATATACCCCGCCGCTTTTCGCTGTCAACCTTGCAACGGGAATCAGTCGACGATTGATTGACTGAGGGGCAATCACTTGGGCCAGAGCGGGATATCAACTATGAGCTCCTGCTTTTAAGGCAACTTTTTGACTGTTTTGGGGTTAGGCTAGGAGGAGGCGCAGGGATATTTTTGACGTTTATCCTGCAAGCGCTGCCCAAATTCATAAGGTATCATGGTAATCAACTTATGATCGCAGAAATTTTGACAATGATAGCGCTGACCCCGGTGATTGAGATCGTACCCGAAAAGTTTGATACGCTTCATGAGGAAGCGTTCATCCTCTACAGTGGAATCCAAAGTCCAACTCAGCTAATGGACATTGGATTCGAGCTGGGAGGAAAAGTGGAGCTATTATTGGCGCATCCGTATTCCATTAGATTTGGAATTGACTACAGCCGCGCCAATACGATTGAACCATTTGCGCCGGAGGGATATCGCGAATCATGGACACTCGGTCTGGACCTGGTAAGCTATCGCGGTCGCGATGGAATGATGGGCTACCTGGGCGTTGGAGTTACCTATGGTGTTAACAGCTTCAAACTCAATCGGCGCGCTGCGGATTCGCTTTTCCTCGCAGATGGTATCAACAGCGTCTCAATAAGCGACAAAGCGGGCTATCGTATTTTCATGGGACTCAAATTCGATCAGCGTTTTTTGGCGGAGGTGTCATATTATTACACCACCCCGGATTTCGTATACCAAAGCGACCTGGGTCCCAGCTCCTTTAGTCAGGGCCGTGATGACGGAGCGCTCTCGGTGGGGCGTATCAGCCTCGGTTATATCATACCGTTTTAATCTAGTTTTATTAAAACCGCAAACTCGCAAATTTCTATTCTCAGGATCGACTCTGGTAACCTGAAAGAAATTCGGAACGGAATTTCTCAAATGAATCGGCGCTGATAGCTTCACGGATATTTCTCATAAGCTCCTGATAGAACCAGGTCGAATGATAAGTTGCCAGAACCATCGCAGTGATTTCGCTCTGGTTGTAAAGATGTCGCAAATACGCTCGGCTATAGCGCTGGCAAACCCGGCAAGCGCAATTTGAATCGAGAGGCCGTTCGTCATTGGCGTAACTGGCGTTGCGAAATACAAGAGGCCCGGACGATGTGAAAACCTGCCCCGTGCGGGCGTTGCGCGTTGGCAATACGCAATCGAACATATCAATTCCATACGACACGGCCATAAGTATATCCTCAGGATAACCCACTCCCATCAAATAGCGGGGTTTGTCAGCGGGCAAGAGCGGTGTGGAAAAAGAAACCATCTCTTCCATCTGCTCCTTTGATTCCCCCACAGCCAAACCGCCGAGGGCGTATCCCTCAAAATCGAGGCTGGTGATTTCTTCAGCCGATTGTTTGCGCATTTCTTTTTCGAGCCAGCCTTGCACAATTCCAAACAGAGTCTGATTTGTAGGAGCCTTGTCTTCGAGATTGTCGAAATGATTTTTTCCGCGCTTAGCCCAAACGCTGGTGCGCTTTGTGGCTTCCACTGCGAATTCGCGGTCGCATTCGGCCGGTGGGCAGTGATCGAAAGACATTATTATATCCGCTCCTAAAGCGCGCTGGATTTCAATAACATTCTCGGGCGTGAACTTATGCGATGAGCCGTCGTGGATAGACGCGAATGTTATTCCGTCGTCATGAAACTTCGCTTTGTCCGAAAGTGACATAGCTTGAAACCCTCCGGAGTCGGTCAAAGTTGGTTTGTTCCAGCCATTGAATTTCCCCAGTCCGCCGAGGTTCTTGATCAGTTCTTGACCGGGGCGCAAATAGAGATGATATGTGTTACCGAGAATTATTTGCGCGCCGCAGGATTCGAGGTCTTCGCAGGTGAGAGCTTTGACAGCGCCGGATGTGCCCACCGGCATAAAAGCGGGAGTTTCAAACTCTCCGTTTGAAGTGGAGACTACGCCGCGTCGTGCGTTCCCCGAAACTTGAGAAATTTTGAATGAGTATTTATCTGGCAAGAAAATGTCTCTAAAACGTGAGCAGCGCCCTATTCTTCTAAAACGGCGACATCTCTTCGCCTTCGTCACCCTCGCCGCCAAAGGGCTCACCGGCGGCGCGGAATCCGGGAGCCTGGTTCTCGAAGCGGATATATTCTTTCAGGAAAAGCATACGCGCGATTCCGGTCGGGCCGTTTCTTTGTTTGGCTACAATTATTTCAGCCTGGTTTTCCGATTCCATGTATTTGGGATCATGCGGATCGAGATGGCGAAGATAATATTCCTCGCGATATACAAATATGACCACATCGGCGTCCTGCTCTATAGCTCCGGATTCACGCAAGTCCGAGAGTTGCGGGCGCTTTTCTCCGCCGCGTTGCTCAACCTGGCGCGAAAGCTGACTGCAGGCGATAACCGGAAGATCCAGTTCTTTGGCCAGCTCTTTCATCGAGCGAGAAATCAATGACATTTCCTGCTGGCGATTCTCCGGGCGACCGTGTCCGTGCATCATTTGCAAATAGTCGACTACAATAAGACCAACATTATGTTGAGCTTTCAGGCGCCGCGCTTTGGCGCGCATTTCCAGCGCGGAAAGCGAACCCGAATCGTCAATGTATATCGGCGCTTCGCTTAATGGCCCTCCGGCGACGGCCAGTTTTTGCCATTCGGAGTCGCTAAGTTTCTGCGCGCGAAGTTTGTGTTGCGAAACCTTCGCTCTGCCACAAAGCATGCGCATTGCCAGTGATTCCTTTGACATTTCAATCGAGAAAAAACCGACCGCAACTTTTTCATTTATGGCGACATTCTCGGCGATATTCAACGCCAGCGCTGATTTGCCCATTGACGGTCTGCCCGCGATTACGACAAACTCTCCTTTGTGCAGGCCCGCTGTCAAATTGTCCAGAGCTTCAAAGCCGGACTTCATTCCAGCGAGGCCGCCTTCGGATTCCTGAAACTCTTCCATTTGTTTGAATGTGTGAGGCAAGAGTGTATCCAGACGGATGAAGCCTTTACGCATACGCGATTCAGAGATAGCGAATACTTTTTGCTCGGCGTAATCGAGAAGCTCGTTAACGTCCATCTCTTCCGCCTGACAGATTTTCACAATCTCAGTTGAAACATCAATCATATTGCGCAGTGCGTCTTTCTTAGAAACGATCTCCGCGTAGTAACTGGCGTTAGCAGTTGTCGCCACAGCTTCTACCAGGTCGATCAGATATGATCTGCCGCCGATGCCCTCCAGATCGCCCGCTGTGTCTAACTCTTCGCTGAGCGTGGTTATGTCCGCCGGTTGCGAGCGTTCAAACATGCGCAGAAGGGCCGAATAAATTCGCTGATGTTTAAGGGAGTAGAATTGTTCAGCCTCGGGCAAAATCTCAATTAGCTCCGCCATGACACGAGTGTCTTTTATCGCCGCGCCAATAGTACCCTGCTCGGCCTCCATAGAAAAGGGCGCTCCGCGTGCCAAACGGGGCTTGCTCAGTGACGGGCGATTGAGTGTGAGTCTGGATCGATCAGCGGACATGGTTTTTAACCATTTTCTTATTCTTTATCATTCGTGAATGTTTCTTGGCAATGTTTTTCGGCGATTTCAATTCGGCGCTCGCTAATAGGCGACTCGCCGGACTAATTTAAGGTTTGTGCGGCGTTTTCTGTGAGTCTTTCGTATTCGGCGCGTATTATTTGAACGTCCTCCCAGCACCCTGCCTTGAAAGCCGGATTACGCAGGAGAGCCGCGGGATGATATGTCACCCGCAAAGGCACGCCCTGGTATGAGTGCCATTGGCCGCGAAGTTTCCCTACCGGGGTTTTGGTGTCGAGAAGCCCCTGCGCGGCGATTCGGCCCAGAGCGCAAATGATCAAAGGTTTGACCAGCGCTATCTGTTCGCGCAAATACGGAAAACATTCTTCCATTTCGGCTGGAAGCGGATCGCGATTTGCCGGCGGGCGGCATTTTAGAATATTGGCGATAAAGACGTCCTCGCGCTTGAAATCTATGGCCGCCAGAATCTTATCGAGGAGCTTCCCCGCGCGTCCCACGAACGGCTCGCCCTGTTCGTCTTCATTCTTGCCGGGAGCCTCGCCAATAAACATCAGATCGGCATTGGGATTTCCCACACCATAGACAAAATTTGTTCGTGTCGCGCCAAGTGGGCAATTCTGGCATTCGCAGATTTCTTTCCGGTGATCTTCCAAAGAATTGAATTCGGCGCTCCAGGTATCGCCAATGCGAATGCCGGTAATGGTAGTTTCCTCCACAGTACCCACCACATCGGGAGGATCAACAATAGAGACCGCAGGGCTTTTTCGAATCGTTGCGGTCGATTTTGCGTCGGTGGAAAATTTCCTCAGCCCGCGAGCGTTGGCCAATTTTCTGATACGGTCTTTGTTGACTATAACCGGTACGCCTAAATCAAAACCCGAAGACACGCCCTTGCGAATAAGTTCGCCAAGTCGGGAGTCGATTTTTTTGCGGGGCATTTTGTGATGAAATCTATAGTTGCAAACTGTAAAAGTGTTCGGGCTTGTTCCCGTGTCAGGTAGTTTGGGCTCCGAGCCCACAAAGCGCAATAGTCTTCTCCAATATTATTTGCGCCAGCCGTGTTTTTTCCATGCGCGATAGCTCTGTTGTCTCGCCGCTCTTCTCAATTAAGACCGCGCGGTTCGTGGGCGAGTCCGGTCCTGCGCCTGATTCACCGGCCGGATTGGCGACAATCATATCCAGTTTCTTGTCGCGGAGCTTTCGTCGGGCATTCTCGACTAGATTCTCGCTTTCCAGCGCAAAACCAACTACAAAAGCGCTGTGATCGACTTTCGACACTTCTTTTAGAATATCCGGCGTTGGTTTGAGATTCAGGCTCTTGGGCGAGCTACCTTTTTTTATTTTCTGTTCACTGTATTCGAGCGTGGTGAAATCAGCGGGAGCGGCGGCCATTATTAGTATATTCGAAGTTGCAATATTTTCTATAACCTTCTCAAGCAACTCCTGGGTCGTTTCGATTCTTATTGTCTTCACGCCCGCTGGCTTTTCAAGCGCAGTTGGTCCGCTGATTAGAGTTACCTCCGCTCCCAGCGCCAGAGCTTGTTCCGCCAGGGCATAGCCCATTTTGCCCGAACTGCGATTTGAAATGAATCGCACTGAATCAATCGGTTCGCGACATGGTCCGGCCGTTACCAGAACTTTTTTACCCGCTAGGGGGCCGACAAGGGTAGTCGCCGCTGCTGAATCATTTCTATGTGTCTCTGGCGCTCTTAATATCTCAAGGACCTCTTCGAAAATTCTTTCCGGCTCGGCCATGCGTCCGACACCAAAAGTGTGGCAGGCCATTTCACCCGAATCGGGATCAATTATTCTGTAACCGACTTCGCGCAATGTTCCGAGATTTTTTTTCGTGATCGGATTCTCGTACATATTAGTGTTCATGGCCGGAGCGAGCGCCACCGGACCTGTATAAGCGCAAAGTGTTGTTGTCAGAGCGTCGTCTGAAATTCCCGACGCTATTTTTCCTATTATGTTCGCGGTCGCGGGAACAATCAAAAATAGATCAGCCCAGGTGGCGGTGGAAATATGACGTGTCTCGGCCTGTGAATCTTCCGGAAACATTTCGGTTTCAAGAGGATTTTCAGAAAGAGTTTCGAGCGTCCAGCGTGTTGTGAATTTCAAGGCGCTTTCTGTGGCGATCACGCGCACATCCGCGCCCGCTCTGCGCAAAAGTCGAATCAGGAGCGGAGTTTTGTAAGCCGCAATACCGCCGGTTATTCCGATAGCGATATGTTTCCCTGTAAGGAACTCCTTATGGTCTTCAGGATTTAACGTCATAGAGTTTTTTAGTGGCGGAAATGCCTAACTCCGGTGAAAACCATGCTCACCCCGATCCTGTCAGCCGCGTCTATTACATCCTGATCGCGCTTTGAACCGCCCGGCTGAATAAACGCCGTCACCCCCGCGTCGGCTCCGACTTCAAGTCCATCGGCCATCGGGAAAAATGCGTCAGACGCCAAAACAGCTCCCTTGGCGCGTTCGCCTGCGCGTCTGACCGCCAGATGAGATGAATCAACACGCGAGGTCTGTCCCATGCCTATCCCGACGGTGGCTGTATTCTTCGCTAAGACAATCGCGTTTGACTTGGTGTGTTTGACAACTTTCCAGGCGAATAACAGCGCCGCGATTTCCTCTTTGCTGGGCGATTTTTTTGTAACAACTTTCAGGTCGTCGGCGCCTACTTTTTTATCATCGGCTGATTGCCACAAGACGCCGCCTCGAACAAATTTCCCGACCATTTCACCTTCGGGGCGAGCGCCAGACATTGCCGGAAGAGCCAGCAGGCGGCGATTTTTTTTCTTCTTCAATAGATCAAGCGCTTCGTCGGAATATCCCGGCGCGATTATACATTCCACAAATTGCGTTTCATGCAGTTCTTTCGCGGCTTCAATATCAACTTCGCGATTTAGCGCAATGATTGAACCAAAAGCCGAAAGAGGATCACAGGCCAACGCATTGGCGTAAGCCTCCGCGAGCGTATCCGCCTCCGCGGCGCCACATGGATTCGCGTGTTTGAAGACACAAGCGAAGGGACGCTCAAAATCGAGCGCCATTTCCAAACACGCGTCGAGATCGGCGATATTGTTATAGGAAAGCTCTTTGCCGCTCAGGATTTCAGCGTTGGCCAATCCGGCTCCGGAAAAACTTGGATTATAGTAGAACGACGCGCTTTGATGCGGATTCTCGCCATATCTCAGCGACGAGCGCAGGCTGAAAGTAAACTTGAGAGTCTCAGGAGTTTCTTTATCCGTATCAATACCGGAGCTTCCCGCAAAATAATTAGCGATCATCTGATCGTAGCGCGCTGTTAGCGCGAATGAGGCGGCCGCGAGTTTGCGGCGTGTCGACAGACCGAGTTTGCAATCGTTCTTTTCAAGTTCGCCGAGTATCTCTTGATATTGATCGGCGGAAGTGACAACCGCCACACCATCGAAGTTTTTTGAGCCTGCGCGAAGCAAAGACGGCCCGCCTATGTCGATATTTTCTATTTTGTCCTGATCGCTTGACTCAGGATTAGCGAGAGTCTGTTCGAAAGGATAAAGATTAACCACAACCAGATCAATCGGTTTGTATTCATGCTCTTTGAGTTGCTCGATATGACTGGGATCATTGCGGCGATAGAGTATACCTGCATGGACTTTCGGGTGAAGTGTTTTA
>JACZUZ010000093.1 GCA_022572905.1 Candidatus Zixiibacteriota bacterium
ACACCATCGGTTAAAGAATCATTTCACGAATCTCTTGCGCCCGATAGAATGCAACCGCCGCCGCTATCATCGCAACAAGCATAGCTATAGTGACGATTATTGCAAACGCCATAAACCAGCGCATACGGCCGCGAAAGCTGTCGACTATCATCTCCAACATTGATTGTTCGCCGCCGAATTCACCAAATAGCTCCGCATCTTCGGCGCGCAGGGCCTCCTGAATTTTTCTGTCAATGTCTCTCATAAGTTACTCCTTTTCCAGCGCGTGTTTTAGCTCTTCGCGCGCGTGATACAATCTTGACTTAACTGTTCCTTCCGGAACTCTCAATATTCCTGCGATTTCTCGCGTTGTTAATTCATCTACGTATCTAAGTGACAATATCGCTCTCCTGTCTTTCGGCAATATTTTCAGCGCCTGTCGCAAACGCGTTATGTCATCCTCCCTTTCTATGTTGCCTTCGCCGACTTGCAACACGACTTGCTCCGGCTCTCTTTCTAATTCTTCGGTTACAGCGCGCGTGCGTTGTTTGCGGCGAATCCAATCGGCGCTTTTGTTGGCGACAATCCGGTAAGCCCAGGCGCGAAAACCGGCCGGGTCATCCAGCTTGCGAATCCCGCGCACAATCGCCAGCCATGATTCCTGAAGAACATCCCTGGCCGCGTCTGAATCGCCGGTCTGGCGCGACGCGAACCGTCCGAGTCGAGTTTGCCAGCGCGTGACTAACTCGCGCAGCGCCGCGCGGTCTCCTCCCTGACAGGAGATTACCAATATCTCGTCGTATATATGTTCTTCATGCCTGACCACCCGCTACCTCCTTCATATACTAAGGTCGCACACGGACGACTTTGGTTCAAATGTTTTTTGGAGGGCCAAGGAGTAGGTTGCCCATCCCCTATGGGGTAGGTATTTTCTTCATGTAGGTCGATACCCTTGCGGTTTCGACTATTTATTGTATTTAGTGAGACAAATAAACCCACCTGAAAGGTGGGCCACCCAACACGATCTCGCGAACAATCGCGCTTATGTCATTCCGAGCGAAGCGAGGAATCTGGCTACATTTTCCAGTCAGCGCTTAGGTCTAACCACAGTGGATTTGATGACTCGATCAACTCGATTTTCTTCGATCTGCGCCAGCCTTTGATCTGCTTTTCGCGTAGAATGGCATCGCGAATATCTGCTGTGTCCTCGAAATAAACTAAGTTGTTAATATTGTATTTGGAAGCGAAGCCGACCGCATTGCTGCTCTTGTGTTCGGCGACTCTCCTCCGCAAGTCATTTGTTACGCCTGTGTAGAGTGTGCGACTGTGGTTTGTCATTATATAGACGTAGTATTGCTTCACTACAGTTTAGCGTGATTCCGATATCAGATACTTCGCTTCGCTCAGCATGACAATCTGATTGTTTCGGTTCAGGTTGCGACGGGATATGTTTTTGATCTCTGAGCGATATACTCGCTAGTCCGAATTGGCGCTCGCTCTTACTATAATTATCTGGATTTCTGATTTAGAGATCGTCAAGAATCGATTTAGTTTTCGAAACCTTGGTTTCTAATTTAATGCGTTTCGAAATTAGTTCGGATAAGTGAAAACTCCACGAAACTTCGGTACTGAATCTGTAGTCAGAGCCGGTTCCATTGCCTACGACCTGACTTTTGATCGTAACACTGTTTCCAGAAGAATCATTCCACCGATAATACTCAAGAACAGTAAAACCAAAATACGGCAATTCTCTATTTTGCTCAATGAAGGATGTATCGGGTGAACCGTACTTGACCATCATAGCGAGAAGCTTATCTGAAACATCGATATTTTTGAAACTAAGCCACACCCAGTTCAGGCTCAACGTGTCTTGCCCACCCAAAAGTGGGCCTCCTACAAATTGAATTCCCATCCCGCCATCAATTGGCTCCCCTCCAAAAGTCCCAAGAGGTGTTTCATCTTTTAGAGGAGAGAAGTAAAGGACTCCAAAGTGGCGCTTTGTTAAGTCGGTCGATTCTGAGATTGAGTCGATGTCCATTGACCTCCATTCATCCCCCCAATCACCATTGACAGCAACTGGCAAGAGTTTCATCTGGAAGCGATCGAGTACCAAACTAGGTGGTGAACTCCATGAAAATCCGAACGGTGGAGAGATGGGTGGAGCAAAAGATGTAGGAGGTGTCTGCGCTATATTCGATCCAACAGTGGCCAAGACAACAAAATAAACAACAAATTGTATTATCAAATAGCGAATCGCTTTTTTCATATGGCTTCCATTCAAGATTTCTTGGTCGGAACCCTTGTGGTTTCCGCTAATTACCCCCGCTGGCGACAAACCCACGGATGCGGTCGATCAGGAACGCTTCTTTGGCGCTTCCACGTTCTATATACCCTTTACCAATATAGCGCCACAATGTTTGCGCCGTTCGAAAATACTCATAGCGCAAATTCGCTTCGGTCAGCTCGGCCGCATAGGCGTTTTCAATAACACGCAGTACTTCGTATGACCGCGCGTCTCCGTCGCGATATTTTTCCAGCGCCGTGCGCACAGCCCGTTGCGCCAGCGACTTTGCTCTGATCGCGATGGCCATGCGGTCCGTAAGGGCCGCCAGCTTTGCGGAGTTCTGGCGCACAATCGCACTGACCGACAATGAAACTTCATCGAGCTCATACTCCAGCGCTTCGCGCTCGGCTTTCATGCGCCCGCGTTTGTGTATTGACATGCCACCGTCAAATATGGGCAATGTCGCCTGCGCGCCGATCAACCAGCCCTGGTCATCGGTAGCCAAAGGCGGCGCTGTCGCAAAATA
Organism: Candidatus Zixiibacteriota bacterium; assembly: GCA_022572905.1. Taxonomy (GTDB): domain Bacteria; phylum Zixibacteria; class MSB-5A5; order GN15; family JACZUZ01; genus JACZUZ01. The sequence goes on from JACZUZ010000093.1 coordinate 2,790, forward strand.
GTCGTCCTTGTAATAGCCGACGCTGGCGGAAATCCGGGGAAGGAACTTCCCTGTGTTTGCGGCAATCAGATTACGCTTTGCGTCAAGTTTGCGTCGCGCCTGCGAAATTTCCGGAGCGACCCGCGCGGCCTCGACGACCATGAAGTTACCGAAGCGCGTCCGCTTTAATTCCGTACTCATGAACTGCAAAAGAGCGCTCGCGCCAAATTCCTCGCTTGAAAAAGCGCTTTTATCTATAATGAATCCCCCGATATCCGTCCGGCCTATTGTTGTAGCCAGAGAGATTTGGGCCAGGTCCATTTCCTGCCGCACAATGGACGCGTCGAGATTCCCGTGCGCGCGCTCTGTTTCCCAGGTAATCAAATCCAATTCATCACCCTCATCACCACCAAAAAGCTGATAGCCTGTCAGCGCGATTTCAAAGGCCAGCTCAACCAACTCGTTTCTGGATTCAACAATGGATTTTCTTTCAATAGCGCTGGCCACATTAAGAAAGGCCTCAAACGTCTCAAGTTCGAAATCAAGTTGGCGCGCGAATGTTTCGCGTTCGACAGCAAAGTAGTTATTCTTCTGCGCAGAAATGTTTTTCCATAAAGACCAATCAAAGATCGGTTGTTCCAGCTTGAATTCAAACCCTTGCCGCGCCAGAGACAAACGCGAAAATGCATTCACTGGCGGATCAAGATCATAGCGCCGCGCATATGCGCTGGCCAACAAATGCGGAAAGTACTGCGCACGAGTTTCGCCAACTCTTTTCCAGGCGGCTAGCGTCGAAAACTCCAGAGCCTGATAGCGCGGGCTGAGTTGTTTGGCCATTCCTATTACGGCCGGGAGGCTCAAGGCTTCGATTTCCGCCGCTGGCGCCGCTGAGACTATTTTGGCTTCGGCCAAAAGGGCGGAGGGTATGTGTATGCGCAATTTTTCGGCGGTTTCTGTGTTGATTGTCAGTCCGCGACCATCAGAAAATATCGTGGGCAAGTTATCGGGTCGCGCCCCTTTCAGGATTTGAATTACTTTGCGCGCGTGGTATGTGGCCACACCGGAAACTGTGAAAACAGAATTTGAAGCGAGCGCGCCGCGCTTCACAACACTGGGTCCTTCGGCGCTAAACACGGCGATTTTCGCGCGCTTGAGATTATCCAGAAATGGCGCTATCTGATCAACCATGAGACCATAGAGCGGTGTGAGATACACTGCGTCGACTTTGCCCGCAAGTTCACCCACTACTTTGAAAAATGGATACTTGTCCGTCGACGACTGCGATGTAGGAATGATGATCTGAACATTTGCGCGCTCGGCGAATTCTTTTAGGCGATTAACGACAACTTGGGTTTCATTTCCCGACGGGAAATACATTATGCCCACGCGCTTGAAATTTCCAATAGCCTGCATGGCCGCGAAGTCTGTGGCGATTTTGTTGGGCCTGGTCCGGAAGGTGAGATTCTTGCGCTTCGGTTTGCCGCTTTTGTTCGCCAGACCTTCCAGAATCGGATCGAACCGCCCGAGCGCAACGATTGGCTTAGTGCATTTTGCGTTCAAGAGATCTTCAACTGTCCACGGCCCCATCGCCAGAATCAAATCAATTGATTTGTCGCGGCTCAATTCCCGGGCCATTTCGCGGGATTTCGCTCGTTTCCATCCGGCGGTTTTGTAGCCATTCGGTGCGAATTCAATTTTAAGGCTATCCCCTGCCAGGCGTTCAAGTTCATAGCGAAGCTCTCTCTGTAAAGCGCGATGAAAGGGATAGTCGCCGGCCTCGTAATAGGCCAGGCGGTATGTCTTGCCCGATGCTGTAGAAACGGTAAACAAAAACGCAGCTATGGCAATGATTGATACTATGATTGGGTGTCGTTTGTTCATGGTTTTAAGGTATACAATTTAGTGAGCCTCAACTCAAGCGCTGTCAGCGTTCCCCTTTGACTTTCTCTGGCGGAACGCAAGAAAAATGATTGACTTTTGAAGGGCGTTTTGATATCTAGAGGTCAGGAACTACTAAATAGTAGGCCCAAAACGAGATAGGTAAAGCCGCTTCAAGGCGAATTACCTTTGAGGTAGAATGGCTATAAGATAGAATTGCGCAGATGATCATTTCAACAAATACAGCGAAGAGAGAAACGATTTTCCGGCCATGTCTGGAGATGTCATTTGTTGCCGGTATCATGGAAGGCGAATCTCCGCAGATTGCAACTCAAAATAAAATCGCCGGGCGCGGACGTTTGGGTCCCTAGTTTTAGGCAAGTAAAATCGACTCACAAACCCGCGTCCCGATAAAATGGATCGCGGGTATTTTTTTGAGCCAAAAAAATATCCGGAATCAATAGTACTCAACGCGACTTAGACCAGAAATAGAATCTATATAAAATGGAAACAGAAATTAAGAAAACAAGAGGCGAAGCGCCGGAACTTGGTACAGTCGCTGCGCTTGTTAGAATCATCGGTCTCTTCAGCTCCTTCAAATGGGGACTGACCTGGTGCATATTCCTGCTTTTAGTCGGCGCCGGATTATCTGTGGCAAAGGGGCTTCTGATACGCCACGCAATTGACGCCAACATGGGCGACAAAGACTGGCACGGACTGCTCGCAACAGTCGCGGTCTTCCTGGTATCGCAGATTCTTTTGTTCGGTGTGATGTACGCACAACGTATGAAGCTTGAACGAATCGGACAAAGCATAATTGCTGATCTTAAATCGAAAGTGTTTGAGAAACTTCTCAGCCTGTCGCTGTCTTATTTCGACCGTCATCCAACGGGTAAATTGATGGCCCGAGTGGAATCGGATACGGACAGCCTGCGGATGTTTTTCACATTCGCCATCACAGTCATAATCGGCGATTTCTTTTTGATCGTAGGCATGGTTATCACAATGCTCATTGTTTCTCCGGCGCTGACCGCGATAGTAGCTTTGGCGGCGCCAATAATTCTAGGCATATCATACATATACCATCGTCTGACTACTCACCGCTTTCTCGAGGCGCGCAAACGCATGGCTGAACTAACCGGTTTATTGACTGAATTCATTCAGGGCATGTCAATCGTGCAGATGTTCAATCGCCAGAAATACGCTCAAGGAAAAGTTCACGAGTTAAATCGCGATAAGTTCAAACTGGATCGCTACGCCCATATCGGCTCGACTATATATTTCAACATAGTATTTTATATGGAAGCGGCCCAGATCTCGGCCGCGCTTTTCTGGGGAGGAATATGGCTGGGAGAGGGGTTGGTAACAGTTGGAACAATCGTCATGTTCGTACAATACCTGCGCAAAATGTACGAGCCGATTTATCGTTTCTCTGATCAGTTGTACGTGGCCCAGAAAGCAATTTCGGGCGCGAAGCGCATATTTAGCTTGCTTGAATGCGATGAATTCCTGCCGGAAACAAGAACCGCTCTCGGAATAAGCGATATCGGCAAGGGAATCCGCTTTGAGAATGTTTCATTTGCGTACAATAATGACAACTACGTATTGCGCGATGTAAGTTTTGAACTCACTCCCGGAAAACGGATCGCACTTGTTGGTGTAACCGGCGGCGGTAAGAGCAGTATTGTCAGTCTCATGCTGAGATTTTATGATCCGCAACGCGGACGAATTACAATCGACGGGCATGATATTCGCGATATGACCAAAGTAGAACTACGCGCATTGTTCGGGCTTGTCTTGCAGGATGTGTATCTCTTCCCCGGCGATGTAAGCTCTAATATCTCGCTCGGCGCTGAGAGCATAGATGACGAAGCCGTAATCGAGGCGGCCAAAGTTGTCGGCGCGGATAAGTTCATCGATAAAATGGATGGCACATACAAAGCCAGGATTTCTGAACGCGGTTCAAATCTTAGTCGCGGAGAAAGACAATTGCTTTCGTTTGCCCGGGCTTTGGCTTTTGATCCGAAAGTTTTGATTCTGGATGAAGCGACGAGCTCGGTCGATCCAAAAACTGAAAGCCTGCTTCAGCTGGCTCTGACTAAGCTTCTTTCGAATCGAACGTCGCTGATTGTGGCTCATCGCCTCTCTACAATACTGGGCTGCGACGAAATCTTAGCCATCAAGAACGGCGAAATTGTCGAGCGTGGAAATCATATCGAGCTTGTCAAAAAGGGCGGGTATTATCATCATCTTTTCCGCTTACAATTCGCCGAGACCGGCGCGGTAGAATACCAGGCGCAGGAGAAGTTACGAGCGGCGAAAGCGCTTGATGAAGAGGAGGTGTCGCGTGTCTGAAAACACTGCGCCGACAATAGCGCCAGAAACAGGTAAGATTAAACCGGTGGTCCCGCAGGATCCGAGCCAGCTCACTGTTGAGGAACTCCCCTACGATCACAGACAGATGCGGTTTTCATGGTGGGAGAAAATCAAATGGCTGTCGGAACTTTATC
>JACZUZ010000094.1 GCA_022572905.1 Candidatus Zixiibacteriota bacterium
GGCCACAATCCAGGCTGGAATAAACGCCGCTTCAAACGAGGACACTATTCTCGTGGCGCCAGGGACGTATAACGAAAACATTGATTTTTCGGGAAAATCCGTCAAACTAATTAGTTCAGGTGGAGCGGACGTGACCACGCTACAACCTGCAGACCCAAATCAAACTACAATCAGCATGATCAGTATTACAGAGCCCGGCGCTCAATTTTCCGGATTCACCGTGACGGGAAGCGGACAAACGAATACTGTGTTTATCATTGAATCCTCACCGACTATTAGTGATAATATCTTTCGGAACAATGATAACGACACAGCCTATGGGAGTGTTTTCTACATCTTAAATTCTGGCGCTGTGATCACACGTAATCTCATTCATGACAATCTGAGCGAACGCACTTTTGATTTACGGTCATGGACGTATGATGTGACGATAACAAATAACACGCTCGCAGACAACTATGGTGGTTTCCACGTCTCTGATAATAGAACTAACGGAATTGGACCAAACATAGTTAACAATATCATTAGTAACACGACAACGAACGCTTTCCGCACAGATGCCGCAGGAATTATTAGAGTAATCGATCATAATATTATATGGCCGGAACCTGCCATCTGGGATGTTTCGACGAATCCCAGTGTGTTCCCCAGTCCGGAAAATTATTTTGTGGATCCTCAGTTCGTCGATCCTTCATCGAAAAATTTTCAACTTCAAGCGTCATCTCCAGCTATCGATGCCGGTTTGCAGGGATTTAAATATAATGACCCAGATGGTTCACGAAATGATGTGGGCGCCTTCTCATTTGAGCATTCCAAACCACTCGCTGCGAATATCAATCTTGGCGCCGAAGATTTCACACGAGTAGTGTCGCACGCTCCGACTTTCTACTGGAGTTTTCGGAATGAAACTCCGGCGACACAGACCAGGTACGAAATTCGCGTCGAGAATGACGATTCAATCTCTATGTGGAACCCGGGGTCCGTATCCAGTTCCGACACATTCGTAGTCTATGCGGGTGAGACATTGCTTGATCACACAACTTACCATGCCGAAATTCGCACACACAATGGCTCAGACTGGGGTGACTGGTTGCCATTTACTTTCACGATGAATAGCGCTCCGCTCGTTCCAGTGCCTGTTGGCCCGATTGCCAGCGCATCAATCCCGGCCAATGATGTTGTGCTTGAAGTCGATACTACCTCCGATCCGGAGTCGCAGGATGCGCTATCCTTTGACTTTGAGGTGTACGCTGACCCGGCTTTGATAACACTGGTTACCGGTTCGGAAAGCGCCGTTCTCTGGCAGAATCGCATCCGCTCAACTGTAATTTCCGGCCTACAAATCGGTGTTGAATACTGGTGGCGTTGTCGGGCATGCGATACTCATGAGTACTCCGACTGGTCAACAGCGAATTCCTTCACACCATCTGCAACAAATAACATTCGTGTTCCTCTGGACGAAACGACAGTTCAAGACGCAGTAAACGCCGCCTCCAATGGAGACACCGTCTCACTTGCTCCTGGAGACCATTTCGGAGATGTGGATTTGTCCGACAAGACTATCATTCTCATCTCGGAGAACACGGCGGATCCCGCAGTTATTCAAGGGACTGTTTTAATTAACAGCGGCCAGACATTGTCTACCGTGATTTCCGGCATCACCTTTACACCCAACCTCAGTATTATCTGCAATAGCGTTACGGTAACTATAGAGAATTGCAACTTTATCAACATCCGAAATGGAAACATATCCTTCAATAACGCCGGTGGACGTATAATCGGCAACAGGTTCATTAATGATTCTACCATTTTTAGTTCTGGTATTAAATACATTGTTAATTTCAAAGGACCTTCACATCCACTTGGTATTGAATTTGCACACAATACCCTCATCGCCCCCAGCGGTAACGCTGCGCACTTTGAGGGCATGGACAACGTTTCGATTCATCATAATGTTATCTCTGATTATTCTGGCCATGCTCTTTACATCGAGGGCGGATCAGGCAAAGTCTACAACAATACATTTGCTAACAACTCCAATGGGACGTTCGTGTGGGAACCTTTTTTCGTCGGAGAAACAAGTGCCTACTCGATTCGAAACAATATTTATTTTGATCACAAGACGGTTAGCCATCAGGTTCTCGGCAATGATTTTGACTACAATCTCGCCTATAACAACAACGGAGGCGACGATCCTGGACCGAACGGAGTGATTGCGGAACCGCTATTCTTCAATCCGGAATTTGGAGACTATCGCATCTATTGGAATTCTCCGGCCATAGACGCTGGAGACCCGGCGGCTGGGTTCAATGACACTGACGGAACTCGAAATGATATCGGAGCGTTCAACGCGTCGGCGCTTACTCTTCCAGTTGCCATTGAGCCAGAAGTAGTAGGTGAGGTTCGCAATCGCGTTCGCGATCATACGCCGACATTCTCCTGGAAATTCAACGACACGGCCGGGTCACAATCCTCGTACGAAGTCGAAGTCGGAACCGACATTGATTGGAGCGTAGTCGAGATGTGGTCTTCCGGGCAAATCAATAGCGCCACAACAGAGGCATTCTATACAGGAGCTCCGCTTCTTGATGGGGAATGGTATTTTTATCGCATTCGTCTGAATAATGGATCAACTTCGGGTGACTGGATGATCTCCAGTTTTCGTATGAATTCTGCAACCGAGATCCCTCAAGCGATTCTTCCGCTTGCAGGCGCCTCAGTCAATGTTGAATACGGTCGACTGTTCGCCGACAGTATTCCAACGGACCCGGATGGAGACACAATCACCTATCAGTTTTCACTCTATAGTGATGCAAGCCTGACCTCACGTCTTGATACGGACTCAGGCATAGCGCACGACGGCAGACTGGTTCAGACCAAGACGTTCGACGGATTAACTGTTGGCCAGCAATACTGGTGGCGTTCGCGGTCGTTCGATGGTTATGAATTTTCAAACTGGTCAACGACAGAGTCGTTTGTCACTCGCGCTCCCGGCATTGTCACCACGGTTGAGGCGGGAGTCACGAAGATTTCTGACGCTCTTTTTATTTCCGGCCCCCGCGACACTGTCTCTGTCACTGCTGGAACCTACTCAGATAATATTATTTTCCGAGGTAATTCCTGTGCCATAATCTCTGTTGACGGCGCGGAAAACACAATACTAACCGCTGAAGATCCAGAGCGATCAATTCTTCTAATCGAACAGGCGTCAGATTCCGCCGCTTCTATTAGCGGTATCTCTTTTGATGGCTCTGGCATGGGAAATATTAAACTGGCGCTGGTTAAAGGGGGGTCTCATCTGACTGCCAGTTCCAACATATTCACTGACTATGTCGGCGGTAATTATACTCTCAGTATTGAAAGCGCCGAAGCGACTCTTAAACGGAATCTGTTCTACGGAAACCAGACGCTGGCGGCGTTACTGGTGAACAGCAATTCGACCGCAACTGTCGTAAACAATACGTTCGACAATAATACAAACGCGATCATAAAATTTGGTTCCCGCTTCTTCGAAATCAGAAACAACATTGTCACAAATTCTTCCGCTTTTGGCATCAAATATTCTTCTCCAGGTCTGTCAGCAGATTACAATTTGGTCTGGAATAATCAGACCGATTATAGTGGTAGTGGAAACGCTGGCGCCAACGACATAAACCTCGACCCGCAATTCGTTGATCCCGCCATCGGTAACTACCACCTTCAGATAGGCTCTCCTGCCGTAGACGCCGGCGATCCCGATCCGCAATATAACGACCTCCAAGGTTCTCGAAACGATATCGGAGCTTTTCCTCTTGATTGCGGCGAAGATACTGATTGCGATAACATCATCGGCAGCGCAGATAACTGCCCGACCACTTATAATCCGGATCAAATCGACACAGACTCCGATGGCTTGGGTGACGCTTGTGACGCATGTATATTAGTTCCGGGCGAATGCACACCGTGCTGTACCGCTTCCGGTGACGCAGATGGTGGCGGTGATGTGAACATCGGCGACGCGACGTTTGTTGTGAAATACATTTTCGAGAGCGGCGATTCGCCGTCATGCCTCAATCAAGCCGACGCAGATGGCAGCAATGACGTCAACATCGGCGACGCAACCTATATTGTAAAATTCATTTTCCAGGACGGCCTTTCCCCTGTATGCGGCTCGACGGGGTTGTAGCCTGAAACCGATAAGCGAGATTTCGCTTTACAATATCATCCTATCTCACTATTTTTCTCTCACAGACCGCTCTGGTCACTCTTTATCGAACGCACCTTAAATCAAGCAGGAGTCGGAGTGTTATCTAACAGAAGAATCGCAACTTTCGCTCTGACCATTTTTCTCGGAGCGGGTTCGCTCTACGCTATTACCCCTAACGCTACTACTCCCAACGAACATTCCGTCACTCCTGCATCACCGACAATCAACGCCGACCCGGCCCAGGTGGGTTCATGGGGCGGGCCGTACGCATGGCCGGTGATTGCGATTCATTCTTTTCTACTACCTACGGGAAAAGTATTACAGTATTCGCTTCCGGCTCAAGTTCCCTCCGGAATCTATATTTGGAATCCACAAGATTGGGAGTTCACACAAGCGCTTGTTAGTCGTCCCCTCTTCTGTAGCGGGCATTCATTTCTGGCGGATGGACGTATTCTGGTAACCGGTGGGAATGGACCCTCTCCTGAGGGAGAATTTCGAGGGACGAAAGACGCCCACATTTTTGACCCGTTTACAGAAACCCGGTCGAGAGTTGAAGATATGGCCGGCGGGCGCTGGTATCCTACGAATGTCACCCTGGCCGACGGCCGAGTGTTAGTTTTCTCCGGACTGGATGAGTTGACAGGCGCCGTCAATGGTGACATTGAACTCTTTGATCCCTCGACGGGTAGCTGGCAGATTGTGAATCAAACATTCCTGCCACTTTTTCCTCGCACGTGCGTGCTAACCACCGGCGATGTTTTCTATTCTGGTCCCTCCCGTGAGACAGGACTCCTCGACATTAACACCTGGCAATGGTACGATGTTAGGCTAAATAATTTTGGACGTCGAAACGACGGTCTTTCGGTACTTCTGCCCCCCGGTCCCGACAAGGTTATGATTGTCGGCGGTCGAGAGGATTCTCTCGTTACTGAAACTGCGGAAATTATAGACTTAAACGATTCAGTTCCTAGCTGGAGTTACACAGCGCCTATGAATTTTCCGCGCATGCATGGTAATATTGTCATCTTGCCCGACGCTACGATAATGGTTGTCGGCGGCCACAGCACAATGCATTCTGCGGACACCCTGACCCCACCGACAACAGTCTACGAACCTGAAATATATGATCCACTGACTGAAACATGGAGCGTCATGGCTCCTATGACACGGCCGCGCCAATATCATTCCACTGCGCTTCTACTTCCAGACGCTCGAATCCTTCTAGCCGGTTCAAATAACGAGTTCACTGGAGAAATCTATTCACCACCGTATCTTTTCCGGGGGCCGCGCCCAGTTATCGATTTCGCTCCTGCAGAAGTCGCGTACGGCGTGACTTTCAACGTCAGGTTCACCAGCGAAACAACCTCCAATACCATTTGCCTTGTTCGACTCAGCAGCGTAACCCACTCCGTTAACATGGATCAGCGCTACGTGCACCTTGCCGATGTGGATGGTAATTTCAATGTCGCTGTACTGGCGCCTTCGGGAGGAACATATGCGCCTCCCGGTTACTACTTGCTCTTCGTCGTCAGCGAAGACGGCGTTCCCTCAATGGCAAACATGATCCACCTTGACGATGACGTCGCCGGGTGCTGTAACTTCCCTGGTGACGCAGACAACAGTGGAGATGTAAACGTGGGGGACGCGACCTTTTTAATCACTTACATATTCCGGAGAGGCGCCACTCCTCCCTGCCTTGACGAAGCCGACTCGGACGGAAGCGATGACATCACCATCGGCGACGCAACTTATATTGTTAAGTATGTCTTTCAGAGCGGTGGTTATCCTATCTGCGGAACGACTGGAACTTGAAATCGACCCTCGGAATAGTCTATACAATTCCGCTGGGCGGCGTTATTTTACAAAACGATAATCGGCCCTTCCCTCACCGCGCGGTTCTAAAATTAATTAGAATGTCATTTAGGACGCTGGAAATTTAATTATTCGGAGTAATTCCTTGAAACCTAATCTTCCTCTTTTTTGTGTAGCGTTTTTCGTTTTCTTGCATAGCCCAATATTCGCGCAGATAACTTTCCAGAAGGTTTTTGGCGGCCCGAGCTCTGATATCAGCTATTCCGTACAGGAAACCTATGACGGTGGCTATATTATCGCGGGTTACACGCTTAGCTTCGGACAGGGCAACCGCGATGTTTATCTTATTCTCACTGATTCAATCGGGAACACGCTGTGGACAAAAACTTACGGAGCGGGAAACACAGATTACGCCTGGACTATCGCGCAAACCGCCGACAGCGGATTTCTTGTCGGCGCGCATTCCGGAAGTTTCGGAGCGGGCAGCCATGATATCTATCTGTTGAGACTTACCCAATCCGGAAATGTCGTGTGGGAAAGAACCTATGGAGGCAGTAGCGCAGACGGCGCATATTCTCTGGTAAATACTTCTGACGGAGGATTCATGATTTCCGCCCACACAAGCAGTTTTGGGGCCGGCCAGCATGATGTGTATCTATTGAAGCTCAACAGCGTCGGCGACACCACCTGGACCAAAGCATTCGGCGGAACCAGCGGAGATTATTTGCGAGACGTTCAGCAGCTAGACGACGGAGGATATATTTGTGTCGCTGAAACTTTCAGCTTCGGAGTGGGTAGCGCGGATGTCTATCTCGTTCGAACCGACAGCGTCGGCAACCTGCTCTGGGCGAAGGCGTATGGCGGCAGTTTGGCCGACTATGGTTACTCTGTGCGACAAACTCCGGACGGTGGTTTCATTGTCGCTGGGTATACGTCAAGTTTCGGCGCCGGTCAGTTCGATGTTTATCTCATCCGCACTGATAGCGTAGGCGATACACTTTGGGCCAAAACATATGGCGGCTCCTCTTCCGATTACGGATATTCAATCGCGCTTACTGGCGACGGAGGTTTTATTATTACCGGTTTTACTTAGAAATTTTGTTTCAGACTGGAAAAAGTTTTTAAAATATTTTTCAATATTTTCATTGTGAGATCA
>JACZUZ010000095.1 GCA_022572905.1 Candidatus Zixiibacteriota bacterium
GATGTTATTACATTGTTTGGGGATAAGTCGTCTGGATTCGCAAAGGATGGCGCTGCAGTATGTTTTAGCGGGGAAATTATAATTCAAATAGACAGGTGAAACAGATATGATTCATGACGATATGACCCAGAACGAAGAGAAAATGGCCGAAATGACAATGGAAAAGGTCAAAGAAACTATTCGCGATGTCCCCGACTTTCCCAAACCGGGAATTATGTTTCGAGACATCACGCCGGTTCTGGAGAATGGCTCCACTTTCTCATACGTACTCGATCATTTTGAAGCATATTGTCGAATGAAGAACCCAACCTGTATAGTTGGAATTGAGGCGCGCGGATTTATTCTCGGGGCTCCGATAGCGGATCGGATGAATGTTGGTTTTATCCCCGTTCGCAAACCGGGCAAGCTCCCCTGGGCCACCGAAAGCGAGTCCTATGAACTTGAATATGGCTCCGGCTCCGTAGAAATTCATAAGGATGTTTTGGACAGTACTGACAGAGTTGTCATTGTCGATGATCTGATAGCGACAGGCGGCACAGCATTGGCAACCTGTCGACTCGTGGAAAAACTTGGCGCCAGGGTAGAGGGATTGGTGGCGCTGGTAGATCTCGCCTTCATACCCTGGAAGGACAAGCTCGAGCGCTACGAGGTGAAAACATTCGTTACTTATGATTCGGAAGAATAACCCGCTTTGGGCGACGCTATTTCCCTCATAAAAAACAGACAAAGTCTGCCCCCGTAGCTCAGTTGGATAGAGCAGCAGTTTCCTAAACTGCGGGTCGCAGGTTCAATTCCTGCCGGGGGTATTTTAGACAGTACCCCGACCAGTCCCATCGGAATTGAACGGCAGTATATAAGGCGATCTCGTTTAATGGGTTATAGAGCATGCCACGATTCAGGAGATATTGACACGACCATCCCCTAAGGCTATATTCCTCGACTGGGCTGGAGAGGTGTCTCTGCCCCGGCTATCTTGCTTACTTTGAGCGCTAACCTGAGCCGGTTCGCGATTGTTGTTCTGAGATCCGGCCATTCCGAAAAAATCAGATAGAAGATAACATTTATTGAATCTTTGGAGGTTCAGTTGAAGCCAACAAAAAAGCTCGCGATTCTAACCGCCCTGTCTCTCTCGCTCTCAGTAAGCGCCAATGCGCAGACTGGTCTTAATGACTTGTTTTCACAGGATTATCATTATAGCTGGTCATTTTACGGCGGCGGAGCTCGCGCCGCGGGTCTGGGCAACGCCTATACAGCTTTATCCAATGATGTATTCGCAACGAGTTGGAATCCGGCGGGAATGGTCGACAAGGAAGAGATCTACCTCGGCTTTGACTGGAACACTTTCAGTCCAAAGGGATCATTTGATTTTGACATCGACGGACCATCCCCGGGGAACATAGATCACAGCGGTGGCGCCAATAACTTTTTCCGTAATGTGGGTCTAACCGCTCCAGTAACAATTCGCGATCAGAAATTTGTGATTGGAATTTCTCAAACCAGACATTTTGACACTTACAGTTTATTCGCAGACAATATCTTCCCGTCGACACCAGACAATCCGGATATAACAATTGAACGCGATGGCGGAGTTAAGTCCGCGAATTTCGGTATTGCGACGCGCATTTCCGAGTCATTCTCGATGGGCGTTGCGGCGAATGTTTACTTTGGTGATGTGGTAGTGGAGAAAAATACTATCGAAACATACAACAACACGGCCACTGGTTTTCAGGGAACCGCAGATTTTGAGTTATTTTCCAGGGAGCTGGATTCATTTAAACTCTCAGGATTTAATCTTACAATTGGCGGAATTCTGGAAATGGGAGATAACACAAGGCTGGCTTTGACCGCCAAAACACCGTTCAAGATGTCATTTTCCAATGATGTATTCTCCAGCAGATTCGCAACCACGGAAGGGGGTCCGCCCGCGAAAGCTCTTGAATTCCCAGCGTTCGCTATTCAAACACGTACCTTGGCCAGCGTGGAATTTATTTTCTCCGACGTTGACAGTAAAGTTGAAATTCCATATTCTTTGGCTCTTGGATGGGCGCAGAATTGGGGTGAAAACTTTCTGACAAGTATGGACGTGGAATATCAAAGCTTTTCGGGTTCGAAATTTCTGATCCTCGACTCAACTACAATCACTTCCACTGGACGAAAAGTAAATGTATTCCACGAGGAATTTTCGAATTGGAAAAACACTCTTCAGCTCAGAGCCGGAGCGGAGTACACGATAAATTCTCGTCTTGGAAACATTCCTCTACGAACAGGATTTGGGATTCTTCCTCAGCCCTATCGCGATGTAGCCGATTACTCTGTATCGTACAGTGGCTTAAGCGCATCGAGCGGCGGACTGCGGATTCCCTTTGAAACTACCGACACACCGGGACTTCTCAACACCGGTTCCGCTTATAACGCCCACCGCGACATTGATATTGTTTTCGATAACACAGGAGATCAAGTAATTGCCTATTCATTCAGTCTGGGCGCAGGTTTGCATTCGCCTCAGAGAGCCCTTGACGTTGCCTATGTCTATAACACTTCAACAAGAAGTTACACGACTTCAGCCGGAGTTGGTCTCCCTTCAGATTATGATCGTACGGATCCACTATCTGATCTGACTACTGATAACCTAAGAGTGTCTGAGGTCAAAAGCTCCGACCATAAATTTATAATCAGCTTTACGGGGTATTTTTAAGATTTTCTCCAGTGAGTTGTTTCTGGCGATTTTCAGACGGGTCTTTCAGGTAAAAGGAATCAGGAAAGCATATTCTGAGTCGACCTTATTTTATGGCCTGATGTTTGCTCTGAGTGAGTCGTGAGAATTCACTTGTGGCCGGAGAAAAAACTCCAGCGTCGAGTATTCGAATAATCAAGCAAAGAAGACTTATTAAAAGAAATGGTGTGAAATGGCAGTCAGGGTAGAATTTAGTAAGCAGGAAATCAAGAAAGATAAGTTTGCTGATTTTATGTCTTCGGCGCGCGAAGTCGCCACTTCCAATGTTACCACAATTATTGGTGTGGTCCTTGGCGCGATCCTGATCGGAGTAGTAATTTATTTTGTGAACGAAGGCCAGGTAGCGTCCCGGAATGAGGGCGAGCAGAGGCTTGCAGCTGCAAAAATATCGATTTCGCGGGGCAATCTACAACTAGCCATTCTTGAATTTCAGAGCGTCGCCAACGAATACGAAGGCAAGACCATCGGCGAGGACGCGCTATTCATCTTAGGTACTGCCCACTATCTATCAGGTAATTTTTCGGAGTCGAGACTCGCTTTCGAACGATATGTGAAAACCTACAAATCTCTCCGAGTTCGCGTTGCGTCGGCAATCGCAGGGAGCGCAGCCTGCTCTGAGAATCTCGGAGATTACAGCATGGCCGCGACTGAGTTCACAAAAGCGCTCGATTATTTCTCCGATGGACCCGCCGCAGATGATTATGCCTTGGGAGCTGTCAGAAATCATCTTCTGGCCGGCGATAATGAATCTGCCCTGGCGATGCGAGATCGTATCAAGCGAGATTTTTACGGAACCTCCGATGTCTTAGCCAGAGCTGAGGGTATGCTACGAGAAATCAAGCCCTCAGGTTCAGGACAGTCGGACTTCAGTGTTGAATCGGTCGGAAGTTCGAGCGAGAGTTCGATTATTGAGCCTGAGCCCGCAGGTACGAGCGACTCGGATAACCTCAGCAGCCAATAGCGGCTCATTCTTTCAAGACCCCAAAACTCCACTTCCTCCAAAATATTTTTGCCATGCAGGCGAATAGACCTTATTGATTGAGCCGAAGGCGCTTTCGCAATATCCGTCTTGACTAATACTATAAATCGGATTTTCTTAAGCCTGCTAAATAGTGGGCGTCGCTGGATTCTAAATGTACCAGATCGCGACGCCTGAGGCGCAAGTATGAAGACGGAGGAAATACAATTGAATGATCCTTCAATTCCTGATTTTGACGAAACCTCATTGACCGGTAGCGAAACTGATGAAGGCGGGAACTCACTTTTTGTAGCCTTCGCCTATATTCCCGTGCTTTGCCTTATCCCTATCCTAAGTCCGGGGCAAGACGCGAATATTCGTTTCCACACTCGCCAGGGACTGATCCTGTTTTTGATAGAAATAGTCTCGGGCTTATTTCTGATCCCCTGGGTGTCATCGCTTATTTGGAAGTCGGCCCTAATTGTTTGCATTGGACTCTCGATAGCGGGAATTGTCTTCGCCCTGCAAGGCAAGCGATATAAACTTCCCATAATTGGCGATTGGGCCGAGAAAATTAAGATATAATCTAAGAAAAAATATTTGAATGAGACTCCTCTGGGAAGCCGCGTCTGGGCGTCTACCGATGGGAGCATAGTCCAGAAGAGGGCCAACACTCAAAGTGAATAAGCAAACCAGAGCCACCGCGATAAAGTTGTTCGCATTAACATTCTTTCTCTCGTTCGCAGGCTGTGTGACAACCGGACCGGGAGGGAAGAAGTCCTTTATGGTTATAGGCTCCGGGCAAGAGGTGGAGTTTGGCAAGGGAATTAACGAGGAAATTCTGAAAGAGACTGAACTCCTCGACGACTCTCTCTGGCAAGCGTACATCAATGAAGTCGGGCAAAAAATTGTCGCGGTATGTGATCGCAAAGATATCGTGTACCATTTTGCCGTGATAAAATCCGATCAGATAAACGCATTCGCCCTGCCGGGAGGTTATCTTTACTTTTATACGGGTCTTTTGAAGAAGATGGATAACGAGGCCCAGATGGCGGCGGTTGTCAGTCATGAGATTTCGCATGTAGTGGCGCGCCACGGGATGAAGAGACTTCAGACCGCGATGATCGCCCAACTCGGGTATGCGATTGTATTTGGATCGGAATCTTCACAATTGACCGAGGCCGCTGTGGGCATAGGTATGACGCTGGTATTTAGCGGTTATTCTCGCTCGGCCGAAAGAGAAGCCGACAGTTACGGAATTCAATACATGACCCAGGTCGGTTATCAGCCCGAAGGGGCTGTGCAAATGTTTGAAGTTCTCGCGGCAGCGGGTGAGCGCGATCCAAACTCTTTTGAGAAACTAGTAGCGTCGCATCCCGAAACTAAGGAGCGCATTAGTCTCGCTCGACAGCAAATAGCGCAAATGGCCCCACTCCCGGAAAATCTGACATTTTCCAAAGATCGCTATCAAACCATGAAAGCCCGCCTGAAATAGTCTTGTTCATTTTTGTTTCCCTCGACTTTGTACAGACACTACCCCTTGACATTATTCCTTTTTCCTCTAGCTTTCATATCGGAGCCGATTCTTCGGGGTGAGGCGAAATTCCTCAACCGGCGGTGATAGTCCGCGAGTCCGGCCTGATGTGATCGACAAACGGTCACAGCAAAGCTGGATTGAGCCGGTGTAATTCCGGCGCCGACGGTAATAGTCCGGATGGGAGACAGAATCCTCTGGGATAAAACTGCATAGATGTGGGTCTCATTCTGAGAGACGCCCCCGTGGTATCTTATCTGGGGTGTCATTTCCGGCAAGCGCCGGACCTGTATACCTTCACTCCCAAATTCCCCGAAAAATCTATTTCCTAACAAGAACTCCGCTTGGAGCTTGGTACATCTGACCGCGCTTCGAAAGAGAAACTCCCTTATGGGAATATCTTTATGAGTATTGACGATCACAAGAAATTCATGACCCGCGCGATGAGTCTTGCCCTGAAGGGGCAGGGGATAACAGCTCCCAATCCCTACGTAGGGGCGACTATTGTTAAAAGAGGGCGGATAGTCGGTGAGGGCTATCATCGCGGTCCCGGCAAGCCGCACGCGGAAGTGGTCGCATTGCGCAAGGCGGGTCGCTCTGCGCGAGGATCGACCATGTATTTGAACCTGGAGCCGTGTTGCCATCAGGGGCGCACAGGGCCCTGCTCAGAAGAAATTATTCGGGCCGGGGTAAGCGAGGTTCACTTTGCCGCAACCGATCCTAATCCGCTGGTCAATGGAGGCGGAGCCCGCTCTCTTCGGAAGGCGGGAATCAAGGTTTCGCGCGGACCGCTGACCGCAAGGGCCATTGCGCTAAACGAACTCTATCGCAATCGCTATCTGGGTTCAAGGCCTTTTGTGACGCTCAAGACGGCGCAGACGCTCGACGGCCGCATAGCGGGCGCTGATGGTGTCTCGCAGTGGATATCAGGCGATAAATGCCTGCGCCTCGCGCATACGCTCCGGGCCGAGTCTGACGCAGTAGTCATTGGAGCGGCGACAGCCGAAGCCGACAACCCGCAACTCACAGTTCGCAAAACCCGAGGCACGAATCCATACCGCATTGTTCTTTCTACGAGCGGAAGAATAAATCCCCAGCTGAGACTTTTTCGCGAGAACAATGACCGCAGGACAATAGTGGCGCTATCAGCCAAACGAATCCCACGCGAGTTAAGAGAGATTCGGGGATTAATTATCTGGCAAGTTGAACACGGTCCCGACGGATTACTGCTGGCCGACTTACTGCGCAAGGCTTGGGACTATGGCATAAATTCGATGCTAGTTGAAGGGGGAGGACGAGTGTCCACAAGTTTCCTGAGAGAAGAATTGGTGGACCGACACATAATGGTAATCGCCCCGATGGCCCTCGGGGAGGGACCTTCGGCTATTCAGGATTTCGGCCATTCAACGATTAAGTCCGCTCTACGCTATAAGAACTCCAAGTTTGAGCAGTGCGGAAATGATATTGTTTTCACCGGTTATCCCATTTTCGATAACATTCCGTCCCGGAACAAGCCTTCCCGAAACGGGCTGAAAGCGAATTAGGAGCATAAGCGAAGTATGTTTACAGGTTTGGTTCAGGAGAAAGCGAAGGTTCTTTCCATCAGAAAGAATAATGGCGAGTCAGCAATTAGTATCACGCTTGCGTTGTGCGGCGCCGCGTTAGGAGAGTCAATTGCTATTAATGGTTGTTGCCTGACTGTGAGCGAAGCCGACGACTCGGAAGCGACATTCTATGTATCCCCTGAGACAATTTCTCGAACCACGCTGTGTTTTCTTGCGGAGGGGAATAGTGTGAACATCGAAAAATCTCTGGCCCTGGGCGATCAGATGGGCGGACATTTTGTATCTGGACACATAGACGATATTGGCACACTGCTGGAAATATCTAAGGACGAAGATTCATTGAGACTCGCAATCGGCTACTCA
>JACZUZ010000096.1 GCA_022572905.1 Candidatus Zixiibacteriota bacterium
GGCCCGGACATATCCATCCTTGGCTGAATTTGTTTCCTCGGTCGCGCCAGAACCGTTTACAAATCCAGCGCCCCAACGGAAGCGACTCTTCAATATTCCCGACACCTCCACTCCAAGCTGAAAGGTTTCGATTCCAAACGATTCACCTCCATGAGCATGTCCAACCTCAAAACCTTCTGATAACGCAGAGTAAGTATTGAACCCGTAGGGAGTCAGCGCTAATCCCCGGTGATTTGCAAAGGGGACAATATTTGGGATGAACTGACCTATGCGCAGATTCAACGCGTAATCGGGGAGCGAGGGTGTAAATAGGTTCGATAGTTGAAGGTAAGCACGATCGATCGATCCAACTTCACCATTCTCGAACAAATGCGCTCCAGCGTAAAACCCAACATTCTCTCCGAGCGTTCCAGCGGTCATTAAAATAAGCGAGGGCTGGTCGAACTTGGATTTTATTTCGTCTTGATCTGAATAACTGAACCCACTTTTTACTCGAAATGCTATTGGCGGTGTGCCCGGTATGTCGTTTGGCCAAACTGAATTTGGGAAAACGCGTTTGTAAGCTTCCGATCCCAGTGACACCGGCTCATCTTTGGTCTGGTCGATGTCATCCATAGGGTATTGAAAGCCATTGAGTCGGAAGGCTTCTCCGAATGAATTCAGCTTCGGAAATCCGGTATGGCACGTTACGCAACTTGTTTCATACTTCCGGGCGAATACCGGAATCGCCTCACTGGTTTTCATTGCAACAAACGAGACCATAAATAACGTCCCGATTAGTAGAAAACTTAAGGTGTGTCTCATAATCATCTCCTTCTGCTAAGATATATTTGTGAAACTCTGCCTGATCTTGTGCAGAGCGCAAGGGGAATCACTATTACATCGTCTAAATCCAAGCGAGCATAAATCCGCGCGATGAAGGCCCAGGTCGAAATGGCAATATGATGAATAGCTCATGGAGAAGCTCCTTTCGCATCTCAGAATAATAGAATATACATTCCATTATTCTATTATTAATATATATCGTCACCGCTGAGCCTGTCAATAACTTGTCAGACGTTTTTCGAGAATTTTTTCACAAGCTTGGCCGGAGTGTCAAATTCAATAAGAAGTCCGGGAGGGAATGCATATTATTGTAGTACAACAGGTTACGCGATTTTAGCTCAAATTGACAATGAAAGCTCAGCGAACCTACGACTCCCATGTTCTTGCGATCTTACAGAAAGTCCACCGAGTTCGCCATTGATATTGATTGGCGTTAATTGGTTGCGCGTTTTTTTCTTCGAGAAACGAATGCGAGTTCTGCGATAGTTACATTCTCAATCTTCTGTGAGAATTTATTTCGATACCGTTTCCAATCGTTGTGCATTGGGCACGGATTCTTGTCATCACAATTCGCAAGTCCCAGAACACAGTCGCGAGTTTCATTGACCATGCCCTCAGTAGCTCGGAACACTTCTTTTAGCTTTATTTTCTCTGCTCGCCGAGAGAGTGTGAACCCACCGCCAGGACCCATCGTGGAATTCACCAATCCATGTCTTCGAAGGTCGCGGAGTATTTTCCGGGCGAAATGCGGCGGAATATGCGCCTGTCTGGCAATGTCTTGTGATAAAACCGGACAATTCTCTTTTCTATTAGCAAGACAAATCAACGCTCGCATGGAGTATTCGCATGTGGGTGATAGTATCATTTCAGTTCTGCAGCCTCATCTTAATAAGCGACTGCTAAATCCATTACTATACTATTATCAAGTGAAAGTCAATTGAGTTCTTAACTCGTAATCTGGACCAAGATTTATGCGTCAGGTCAATTGTCAACGCAACAGAATATGTTCTCTATATGGCTCAAACTTGGCCAAAAAAAAGCCCGTCTATGTGGCGGGCTGGTAGCTCCTTAGAGCCTTAAACCTTCGTGACGATTGTCACTTACTGGGTATTGACGGACAATCGCCGCTTTCGTACACTGCCACAAGTATAAGGAGATACTTAAGGGTTTGTCAATACCAATTCTCTATCGAGCATGAGTAATTCAAAGACAATTCTGGGCCTGGATCTGGGGACGAATTCGCTTGGCTGGGCCATTGTTCAACCGGGCAACAAGCGAAAGAGGTTGATAGACATTGGCGTTCGAGTATTCGAGGCTGGTTTGGACAAACTTGAACAAAAGGGAAAAGGCGAATCGCGCAACCTTGAGCGAAGGTCAGCCCGGTTGGCCCGCAGACAGACTGACCGCCGTTCCCGTCGCAAAAGCAAACTGTTGGGCCAACTCCAGAAAATTGGATTATTGCCTGGAGGAAAAATTGAATGCTCACAAGACCGCCATGAATACATTAACACACTCGATTCAACTTTGGGATCACCGTATGAATTGCGCAGTCGGGCGCTCAGTGAGAAGCTAAAACCAGAAGAGATCGGCCGGGCTCTGTATCACCTTGGTCAGAGACGAGGGTTTCTCTCCAATCGAAAATCTCCGCCAAAAGACAAGAAAGAAGACGGTATTGTTCAGGGCGCTATCAAAGAGCTTGCAGAAGAAATATCCAGAAGTGGCTCACGATCTTTGGGACAACACTTTAGTGTCCTGGTACAAAAGGGCGATCGAGTGCGCGGACGTTATACCGGGCGAGAGTTTTACCAGAAAGAGTTCGAACTGATCTGGGAAAAACAACAGTCCTATCATCCCGATCTGATGACAGAAGATTGCAAAAGAAGAATCCATCGAACTATCTTTCATCAGCGGCCTTTGAAATCCCAAAAAAACCTTGTTGGCAGATGTCAACTTGAGCGAGACCAAAGGCGCGCGCCCTGGGCTCTACTTGAATCGCAACGATTTAGATACTTGCAGAAGCTGGTCGATCTGAAAGTGATTGACAAAGTGACCGGAGAAGAGCGGGCGCTTACAGACGGAGAATTTGCCATAGCGACTGAATTGTGCGAGAAAACAGTCATATTGAAGCTCTCTGGTCTCCGCAAAGCGCTTAGCCTTTCTGCGCGTTCAACAACGTTCAATCTTGAAGCGGGCGGTGAGAAAAGCATTCCGGGTAATTCCACTGCGGCACGACTCCGAAAAGCTCTCGGTGATCAAATTTGGTGCGAACTTGGTCCGCAATCGCAGAACGCGTTAATTGTGGAGCTTAGAAATATCGACGATGATAATGCGCTAAGAAGTAGATTGAAGAAACTTTGGGGATTCGACGACGAAACTCTAAATCGACTTGCGCAAGTCCAATTGGAATCCTCGTACTGCAGATTCTCATTGAAAGCTATCAGAAAGCTTCTGCCTGAACTTGAGCTACGAACATCTTTGAATACAATAATACGTGAAATTTACCCGGAGCGATGGGAACGGAACGAATCACCTTGCTCGACCTTGCCCGCAATCAGCACAAATGTTTACAGAATCCCGGTGTCAGACTCAAGAAGGTGGCGC
The DNA here is from genome assembly GCA_022572905.1 of Candidatus Zixiibacteriota bacterium. Lineage (GTDB taxonomy): Bacteria > Zixibacteria > MSB-5A5 > GN15 > JACZUZ01 > JACZUZ01. The sequence goes on from JACZUZ010000096.1 coordinate 3,427, forward strand.
GCGAAAGTGTTTGTTGGCGCGGATGAAGTACTCGGGGAGCTAAGGAATCCCATCGTTGAACGTTCCCTGGCCGAATTGCGGAGCGTCGTCAACGCCATAATAGGGCGTTACGGAAAACCCGATGAAATCCACATCGAACTCGGCCGTGATCTTCGGCAGGCTTCAAAGCAAAGAGAGGACACATGGAAGAAAAACAGAGCCAATGAAAAGGCTCGGAAGGACGCCGCGGAAAGAATACTCAAGGAAACTCAGAATGAGAATCCGAGTCGTGACGACATATTAAAGGTGTTGTTGGCGGATGAGTGCGAATGGACCTGTCCTTACACCGGGAAGAAAATCAAGATGTCGGATCTTTTCGGAACTCAACCCCGCTTTGACATCGAACACATCATCCCATTCAAGCGCTGTCTTGACGACTCATATATGAACAAAACACTGTGCCTGGCAGAAGAAAATCGTAACGTCAAACGCGATCGTACGCCTTACGAGGCTTATCAGAGTTCCCAAAAGTGGGACGATATGCTTCAAAGAGTGAAAGCGTTCAAGGGCTCTGCCGGTCGCGCCAAACTCCGGCGCTTCGAGATGCATGGCGAAGAGCTGGATGAATTGCTGAGTGGTTTCACGAGCCAGCAGCTAAATGATACGCGCTGGGCGTCTATTTGGGGGAAAAGGTATCTGGGTCTTCTTTATGGAGGTGTTGACTCAGCCGGTATCGATGGACAAGGCAAACGCCGAGTTCAAGCTTCGTCAGGGCGGATAACCGGTCACCTGCGCTGGCTGTGGGGATTGAACAGCGTTCTCGGGGACGGCGATTTCAAGAGCCGCGACGATCACCGCCACCATGCCGTTGACGCTGTAGTTATAGCTCTCACCAACGCTTCCACGGTAAAGCGCCTCAGCGACGCCGCCAAGCGCGCCGACTCAAGTGGCCAGAAGCGCCTCTACTCGGATATCGAACCACCGTGGGAGGGGTTTCGAGATGAAATCAAATCGAGAATTGAATCTATTGTGACTTCACACCGGGTGCAAAAGCGCGTCAGAGGCGCTCTGCACAAAGACACTTTCTATGGATTGCCCAGGAAGAGGGACACGGGCAAAACTTATGTTCATATGCGTGTTTCTCTCTCCAGTCTGACAGCCAAAGACATTGACAAAATTGTCGATCAGACGGTACGTGAAAAAGTACGGAACCATCTGGAAAAACACAACGGCGATCTCAAAAGAGCGTTCGGACACGAAGAAAATCTTCCTGACGCAATTTCCGGTGGCAAGAAAATCCGGCGAGTGCGGATTGAAAGAACTCTGGAAACCTATTTTACTGTGGGTGAAGCAGACCGCGAAAGACGAGTAAGAACAGATAGTAACCATCATATTGAAATTGTAGCGATTCTCAATGAGAAGGGTGAACCCATGAAATGGGAAGGCCATGTCGTGTCATTATTTGAAGCCTATCGGCGCCGTTTGAGAGAAGAGCCAATTGTAAAGCGTGACTGGGGAGAAAATAAGCGTTTTGTTTTCTCCCTGGCGAACAGTGAGACAATCGAACTCGATTGTTCTGAAGGTGGGCGAGCACGTGGACTGTTTATATTACATACTATCGGGACATCAACTATCATACGCTTTACTGGTGTAAACGATGCAAGAACGCTTACGGTGATTGGTAGAAAGGGGTTGACAACCTTTCCTGAACCTCTTCGAATTAAACTGCGTTGCCAGAAAGTTTTCGTGACTCCACTCGGTGAAGTGCGCCGCGCCAACGATTAATTACTGCAAAAACAAAGTGTACGAAAGCGTCGATTGAACGCAAGTCCCAGCCCGCAGTCGGGGCTGAGGGTGAATAAACAGAATGTACGAAAGCAGCGATTGAACTCAAGTCCCAGAACCGCAGGAGGCGAGATGATGAGTAATGTACGAAAGCGACGATTGAACGCAAGTCCCAGTCCTATTAACTTCCTTCATTCTTTCAAGCTCAATGTACGAAAGCGACGATCGAACGCAATTCCCAGCCGAGACTAATGCTTTGGAACTGGTGGAAGCAATGTACGAAAGCGACGACCGAACGCAAGTCCCAGCGAGCGCCCAACTCCAATTTATTGTGTCACATGTAAGATCGGTCCTACCATTTCTAATATCTAAAGTAGATTGCATCAACGTGCAGAGATGGTGTGCCCAGAATTTTGAATGGGCAAGGCGGTAATCGTGGCGCTACGGGAGGGCAGAGAATCTCGAAATGTTGTCCGATGCGAGGCATTCGCTTAGCATCGCACGAATCAATTGAATCAATTTGATGTCATCAGGATACTTGTTGCGCTTAATGTGAACCCCGGATGTAGGATATTGTTAGGAGATGATTTGGGGATGAGTATCTTGATGATCAAGAGACTGTCGAAGCCCTGATTTGGAAGATTATCTGACCACGGGGCAGCATGTTCTGTAAATAGCAAAGGAAAGTGAAACCGAATGGGACATTTGCGTCTCTGGAAACTCCCGAAAACTCATCGCTGGAAAGAGGTTGTCGAACAACTCGAGCTTGGAAGTGAAATACCGCAGCTCGCTGAATCCAGCCTGCGCGCCGCCGAGACCGGACTGTATCGTGCCGCAAAAGATGATGTTCTGATTTCCACGCTTCTGCAGGCGTTTCTTCTCTTTGAAGCCGCATCAAAGAAGTCACACAAAAATCTGCTTTCGCAACTCGGTTATCCGGTTTCTGCCGATACTTCACATTTCGATTTTATCATTCAATTTCGCAAGTTGGTCGAAGAAAGTTCTTCCTCCTATGCTAATCGAACCGACGCCGGTGAGATCGCCCTCAATGCTTTCACAGAAGTCCTGGGCAAGTATCTCAGGGCCGAGAGCGGTGACCTCTTCGATTCGAGAGATTCCAGAGTTATTGAGCGGCTGAGCAAGGCTTCCAAGGGGAAGCAGTTCCAGAGGTTGATGCGCGATTTCTATGCGAGTTTCACAAGTCGATATCTTGACTATTTCATTGGAAGAGAATTATCCCAACACATTGGCGCAAATGAGCGATTCCGAAATCTCTCCGAACAAGAGAGTTTCTCTCGGGATTTTGAACTATATGTGCGCCAATCAATCCGAATAGTAGATGAGTTCACCCCAGGTTGGTACGGCAAGACAAAATTCAAGGGAGAGTTTGATCACAACAGTGTTCGCAAGTACGCTCATGTAGCTTTCAAGAAGATCGTTTCTGAGTTTGTTCGGGGAGGTGACTTAGATTAGAGACTCCCCAACTAAAAAGACACTCTTTTGGTGCGGAGATGGAAATCCTCCAAGTATTGAGGCGACAGAATTTGATAGAATCTATTGCCTCAACACTACGCCTGGAAGCAAAAGTGTTTTTGTTAAATTTGAGAATATCAGCTCAAAGCTCATTCAAAACATACCAGCCATTATCAAAGACCTTATTGAAATCGGGAGCTATGTATATTGCGCTGACCAATGCGTCAGTCGAGGGGGAGACTCCGGAAGAGGCAACGGCCAGGCATGGCAGCGAGACTTATCGTTGAACATTGCTGTCCGCTCGCTTGAAGTATGGACAGATCAGAAAATAAGAAAATCACTTGAAAAGACGCTCGGTTTCTTATCAGGCGAGAAATTCTCAATAGAATTTCGCAAATTAGAAGCGGACTTCCCGGCCACTGGCTACTTTGAACTTGATG
>JACZUZ010000097.1 GCA_022572905.1 Candidatus Zixiibacteriota bacterium
CCTGAGCGATTTGGATTTTTCGACTCCGACGATAAGGAGCGGATTATCTCAAATCGCATCGAGGCGGAATTCCCATTCGCGGTTCACCGGGTCGCCACATTCCTGTCCACCAATCTACTTTTTCCGTCTGAACCCGGCAATGGCGAAACGCCACTATATATCCAACTATCGACCGAGCAGGAGGCTCTTGTCTATCATCCAACTGATTTTTCCATAGCGGGGAAGTCGCCAGACGGGGCAAGCGGAACTTCGGTCGAGGTTTATCCGGGGATATCTTTTTTCGCTGGAGAAGCGCTCTATGTTGGATTGCAATGGACCGCCGGATACCCAGCAAATCCTACTATTGGACTCGAGACTGATCTGGGAGTTATCTCGGAGCAGGAAGTCGGATATCTGGGGGAATCCGGAGCCGTCTGGATTCAATCAACCGAATTCTATGCACTGGAAGTGGACCTGCTTGGCTGGAAGCCGAATAGTCTTTTCGCTACGGCGAACTCATCGACCATGCAGTTTAGCTTATGGTATTCGGCGGACTCGCTCAAACCGGCCTCCGACGCATTCGCCCGAACCGAGATTTCATCGCTAACTCTAACATCCTTGTTCGCTTACCAATCCGACGGTATCGTGGGTATAGCCGCCCTCGATACCACCAATCACCTGGTTTCTGATACTATCTACGCGAAATTGCAACTTGATAAGTTTCCGCTCCTCAATATTTCTCCGGAGCAGGTTGAATTAGTTTGGATCGATTCATCCGCGAATCCAGAATTTATTTCAATTTCAAATTCGGATCTGGAATCAGTTTCCGTGCGTCTCTCTTCTCTGGATAGTCGTGTGAAAATAACCCCGAGTATTGTCATTATTCCGGGTAATGACGGGGAAGCGCTGGTCAAGCTTGAGTTGGTCCAAAGGCCTGATTTAGCGCTGGAGACTCCTGCGTCAATTATTATTTCATCCGATCGCGACTGGTATCCTGTCAAGTACGATGTAAATCTTAAAGTAAATCTACAGACTTTCGTTGGTCCGGACGAGGCTACAACCCCAAAGAGTTTTGAAGTATCTGAAGCCTATCCAAATCCTACCCGCGGGGAAGTGTTATTGAAAATAGTATCCCCTGTCGCAGATGAATTTCGCATTGAAGTTTTCAATGTGCTGGGTCAGCTTACGTTTTCCCACAGCGAAATTTTGAAGGGAGAGCGAGAATTATCCTTGCGCCTCGAGCCCAGCAGTGATCTACCTCTGGCGACAGGAGTTTACTTCATTCGTATCTCCACTCGGACCGAAACTCAGATGAGAAAAGTTTTGTTGATTCGCTGATCTTCAATTTATTCGAGCGCTTACACAAACTCTGGCAGGCAAAAAATGAGGGCTCTTCTCTGGTTGGGTAGAGGGGGCTAGGAAACTACCCAGTGACAGCAGAGAGTCACCCTCGGGCATAAATTTAGCGAATTGTCACAAATTGTCAATAGGTTTTGTCACAGCTGGGCCTTCTTTCTTGTCCCTTTCAAAGTAGCGGCCCGTCAATATCGAATGATTTTGACCGGAGTGGAAATTCGCGTCGGAGGATCGGTATCAAATTCGAGAGTAAAGCACGCGTAATAAGCGCCTTTACTCTGACGCTCATTGGCCGTTACGATCACCTCTCCGTACTCCTGCGCATCGACAGACCAGTCCGCTGAAGTGACACTGAACAGCGAACTGTCGTAGTAAACAAGAGAATAATTCAGATCGTCTTCCGAGTAGTTTCGGATTTTGACTGTATCCACTGTCTGGCCCGGCAAAAAGAATACCGAACGAGGACGCATGTCAGCTTGTTCGGGATGCCCACCAATAACCGCTCTGAATGTCGCCATTTGTTTTGGCGCGAGCTTATCGCTTGAATGGACAATCACTCCCCGGTTCTGGGGTCCGTAGAAATTCTTGGTGTCGAATGTGATAACTAACGACGCAGTATCCCCTGGGGAGATAAGTTCTCTCGCTTTTGCTCTGGTGCATTCGCAGGTGGATTCGGTCTTCGTGATTTGCAGTGTGTCATCACCTGTGTTTTCCAAAATGAACTTATAGACCAAACGATAATCAATCGGAACGTATCCAAAATCCCATTGTGGTTGAGGCTTAATTTCGAGCGTCCCGAAGTAACTCCCCTTGCGCGGGATTCTCGCTCTCTCGGTTGAGCTGGCGTCGTTTGACTGTGCTTGGATTGTCACTGGAACTGAAGCAAGAAATAATGTCACAAATCCTCCCGCGAGAACCCCTGACACCGCACCGGAAAGGATTATGGTCCTTTCCGCGCTAAGGAAAGGCCGTTTGATATTCCGGAATGTTGGGGAGTGCGGTTTCGGCGGTATTAACGAGGGATTCAGAGCTTTTGTCTCCTGTTCATGGTGTAGAATTCTTGAGCGCGAGGGTGGTTTTCTTGGCTATCCTGATTATCATTAGTCGCTGGGACGGGTTTGGCAAGCCCATACGCAGGGTTACGGTGGCCACGACTGGGCCGTAGCGCCATTCCTGGCCTCGTAGCCACCGAGTGGGCCCGCGGGGCCACGTTGGCGCTTGCCAGCCGCTGTGCAATAGATTATACAATTATTGCCGTTGGCGACAATGTTTGCGGCCAGAAAATATCACAATAGCCGACGAAAGGTCAAATAATCGGTCTAAAAACCAAAAAAAACATGGAACCTGCTCGGGGCTTTGTGGATACCAATTATAGCGACATCGCCACGGACTTTGGTCTCTCCCAGCGAAGTCTATCATATCCACAACGTATTCGCGAGAAATCTATCCGGATAAACTCTCTCCCGAGAGTAGGCGTGGCCCTCTGAACTTGAAATTCGCTCCGAATCCGGTCGGCTCGGGAATGAAGATTGCTACGTTATAAGTTAATAACCTTTACTTTATGAATTCAGGGAGGCAAAAAATGAAATTAATCTCCAGAGTCATGACATTCTATTTCCCGATTTTCGCCGTTCTTCTCGCTTTGACCGTAATAGCTATCGGTTGCGCCGACAGCGAAGAAGAATTGGCCAAACTCGAGCAAAGGCGGCTCGATTCGATAGCTACCGAGGATTCACTGGCCGCTATTGTCAGAGCCGAACAGCAGAGAGTTCAGGATTCTATCCGGACGGTTGAGGATAGTCTTACTGCATTGGCCGAGGCGGAAGAGGCCGCGAAAATGCCCTCGCGCAAAGGCTTGGTGATTGAACCGGGAGTCTTCACAGTCCAGATAGCGTCATACGATAATTCCGAGGACGCCCAGCCGTTTTACGGCAAGCTCTCCGGAGAGGGTCTCGATCCGTACATTATCGAGGTGGTGGCGCTATTCGGCGACGAAGAGAGATTGGTGTTTCGTTTGCGGTTTGGGAAATACGATTCCAAGGACGAGGCCCACAATCGCGGCAGTGAAGTGGCCCTGCGCCATGAACTCGATTACTGGGTAGACAATTATAAACGCTGAACCCGTTCAACGGGTGTGACGCCCATTCAATGGGTGTGAGCCATTGCATGGCATGCTAACCCTGTCACTTTCTTTCTAGCGCTAACAAACGAAGGGAGCCGATTTTTTTCGGCTCCCTTTTCTTATGTGAGTTGCGTGTGCTATTCGTAGGGTGGAAACGTCTGCTGTTTCCGCCTATGGAATTTTCGGGTGGCCCATGGGCTTGCCCTGGGTATCTTTTCTATGTCGTGGTCGGCTTGGTGGCCCGGTCGTTCGTCCGGGTTTCATATTGCGTACGGCAAATGTCCGGACTCGGCTGAGCTCGCCGAAGTCACATCTGCCCCATTATCTTGCGCTGGGTATTTTCGGAACGGGGAAATCCGCGATCACAGATCACGGCCACACGGACAAATCTTTTGTCATGCTGAGGAGCCCTTGGCGACGAAGTATCTAAAAACGAATTAGACAAAAATGGTGTTGATAGATTCCTCGGCAAGCCCGGAATTACGTTGCGCGGATAATTCATCAAATAACTCTTGATTGTGGGACGCATTGGGCTATATTTTAGCAAGTACATCTCTGGCGAGCCGGACTCACCAATTCGGCCAACTGTCTGAAAGGAAATTGAATGCCCACCAATCTACATCGATGCTGTTCATTGAATTGGATCGTTTTTTACATTGTAGCGGTTGCAGCGGTTCCGCAGATTACTCATTCCGGGCAACCTCTCTTCAGCTCGCCGAATAACTTTGTAACAGGTGTGGAACCAATCTCTATTTCATCAGCAGACGTGGATGGCGACGGAGATATTGATATCATGACTCCGAATTGGACTTCAGGGGACGTGTCAGTTCTGTTAAACAATGGTACCGGATCCTTTTCAGCTCCCGTTAATTTCACAGTAGGTAGCAGGCCGAGTTTTGTTTCTCCAACCGACCTTGATGGCGATGGCGACATTGACTTGGCTGTTGCCAATTTTGGGTCTGACAATATTGCGATTTTGATTAATGATGGAAACGGTGTATTTGCTGCCGCTATTTATTACGAGGTGGGTGACGGCCCACATTCAATATATTCAGATGATTTTAATAGCGACGGTTACAACGACCTTGCGGTAGTAAATTTCTTTTCTAGCAGTGTAACAATCCTGGTGAATCAAGGCGCGGGTACTTTTGTGGCCAGCGCCACCTATCCTGTTGGACTCAATCCCACGTGGGTAGTTGCACATAATTTCGATGGAGACCTCATTCTCGACCTCGCGGTAGTAAACAGGCAGTCGGATAACATCTCAATCCTGATAGGAAATGGCGACGCATCATTCAAAGCGGCGACGAGTTTTCCTTGTGGAGACGATCCCCTCACCGCCGATGTTGGGGATTTCGATGGGGATGGCGATATTGACATTGCCATAGCAAACCTTCTGGGACTTTCAGCCACAGTATTGTTGAATAATGGTGATGGAACATTTCAACCACCCGTGTTCTATGAATCTTTGGGCAACCCCCATGGAGTCATGGCCACAGACCTTGATGATGATTGTATTATTGACCTTGTCGTAACGAATCGCAACCCTAGCACGCCGACGAAAGTATCCGCATTCAAGGGTGTTGGCGACGGAACATTTGAGTCCGCCATATATTTTGAAGCGGGAAGCGACCCGAATAAACTCTCCGTTGCGGACTTCGACGGTAATGGTAGTCCTGATTTAGTGGTTTCTAATGTCACTGTAGATTCGATATCAATTCTCTTCAACTTAGTCCCTTTCGCCGTTCCGGAAGATACGGATGGTGACGGATTGCTTGATATATGCGATCCATGCCCTCTCAATCCCATCAATCCATGTTGTTGTGATCTGGCTGGCGATATCAACGATGATGGTGATGTGAATATTGGCGACGCTATCTACATCGTAAAATACATCTTCGAGGATGGAGAAGCGCCACCCTGTCTTGATCAAGCTAATGCAGATGGTGGAGTCGACATTAACATTGGCGATGCCACCTATATCGTTAAGTTTATTTTCCAGGACGGCGAAATTCCAGCGTGCGGAACGACGGGATCATGATTCGCAGGATGTATAGGAGTTGTGTCGCGCATCAACTGTCATGATGAGGAGCTTTTTGGCGACGAAGTATCTGGCAGAGAATTAGCGCCAGTGTCGCCCTTAGATTCCTCGGCAAGCCCGGAATGACAACTAATCGTAAAATCTATTGTTCATTTCTTGAAGATGGGGCAGATGTGGACATCTGCCGCCCACGAGTAGGAGTTGCGACGTCCATCAACTGTCATGCTGAGGAGCTTTTTGGCGACGAAGTATCTGGCAACGAATTTCTGCCAGTTGCGTTGCTAGATTCTTCGCTTCACTCAGAATGACATTGCTGGCGGGGCGCCCGGCTCGGATGACAACTAATCGTACGAATTGATTGTTCATTTCTTGAAGATGGGGCAGATGTGGACATCTGCCGCCCACGAGTTGCTCGAACTAATAGTCAAGACCGAAACGCTCTTGACCTACATAAAGAAATACAAAAGGAATTAGATTGTGGGAGAATTAGTTCTTAAGAGAATTAATTCTTAACAAGTCTGCGGACCGCTTCCATGCCGTTGTCTGTCATGTAGCGGGTCATCTCGCGATCAGAAGCTACTTTTTTGAACTCTTTGAAGTATTTGTTCACATCACCAAGATCATTCCTCGCAAGCGAGTTCAACATCAGGTAATGATAAAGAGTTGCGTCGTTCGGGTTCAAATCGCGCGCGCGGCGTAGTTCTTTGTCGGCGCCGCGATAAGCGCCCTTGCGATACATAGTCACCGCAAGAGCCCGCTGGGCGGGATAGTAGCGGTTATCAATTTTGAGCGCCGCGCGGTAATCGTTTGTGGCGGTGGTATACTCTTTGCGCGAATAATAATAATCGCCGCGAACTTTAAGATTGGTCGCGCTGTTTCCGTCAACCAGTACCGCCTGATCCAGAGAGGCGATAGCGTCGTTGTATCGTCGCTGAGATTTCCAGATTTCACCGGCTTTGAGATAGTCGAGTCCGGCCAGAGAGTCATTTCCTTTTTTCTGGTATATTTGCGCGCGAATGAAAAACGCGTCAGCGATTGAGGGATCTTCAGCGATTGCGCCATTTAGTTTCGAGTAGGCCTCATCATAGCTACCGTCCATGAACAACTCGCGTCCGGCCAAATAGAGTTCGTTGGCTGTGGGATTTGGATCGGCAGGCGCTTTTGAAACCTCGTTCTCGATTGCGAGACCGGACGCAATCAAATCAGCCGTAACGCGCGTCAATTCGCCCGCTTTGACTGTGATGCGAATTTTCAAAGGATCATAGCCAATTTTTCTGACAATTATAGTTCTCTGGCCGGGTCTGATCTTTCTATAAGTTGTGTTAACAGTACCTAGCTTCTGATTGTCAAGATAAACCACAGCTCCGGTAACTGGAGAAAGAATTTCAATCATGCCGCGAGTCGTGGAGACTTGAGCGCTTGAAGATGCGAATGATTTATTAGATCGTCGGGCGCTTTTCTTTCCGGAATTGCGTGTTAGCTTTCTGGCGCTGGCCAGCGAAACCACACTGACATCATCAGAGCGCACTGTTGCGCTACTCTGTCCACCCAAACTCTGATCAAGGCTGTATTCAATTCTGTAAGTTCCCTCCGGGATATCA